>PNJE01000088.1 GCA_002877915.1 Candidatus Aminicenantota bacterium | reverse complement strand
AAAGAGGGAAGGGGTGGGGTGGTGGTTGCGGAGGTTTTAGTCAAGAAGTTGCCGGCCAAAGAAGAGAAGGGACTGACGGTGAAAAATAAAACAAGAACGAAGGCAAAAAGGAAGCCGCAGGCGAAGGAACCTCTATGCCTTTTAGGTTTTTTAGATAATTTGGCTTGCTGGTAAGAAAATAAATAATGTTTAGTGGTTGGTGGGCAGCTTTGTTGGGCCATCGGGCGGTCCTCCTATATTTAAATTTTGCTGATGGGGAAATTTTAAGAATTTCAAAAGCAAAAAGCAAATCTGGAGGAGAGTTAGTTTGGTTTGGGCAGGATTAGTAGATTTATTTTAATAAATGAGCAGCATAGAATGGTTCAATTTGGTTCCTATAAAAGGGCGAGCGAGGAAAAATTGTAAAAATCTAGGGCGTCCCGAATTTCAATAGTCCCCCGAATTTCAAGTCCCGAATTTCAGGGTACGAATTTCAGTAAAAGGGCGAGTAAAAAAAATCGGAAAATTATAGGGTGTCCCGAATTTTTTTAGGGTGTCCCGAATTTTTTTAACCATCTTTTTGACCGCGCTGGCAATGAACCTGGTGCTCGGGGCGGTGGAAACTTCAGCAGCGGGCAGCGTTGGGCAAAAACTAAAACCGATTAAAGAACCGGTGGTGAAGCTGCCGGCTTCAGCTGGTGGGAAGTGGGTGGTTGGCGTCTGGATGCACCCTGGAATGTTCGGTGCCGATAAAGAAGAAGCCATGAAGAAAATGGGCGAGACTCTCGATGAATATGTTAAAGCCGGGATTAACACGGTTATCATGCTGGTTAAAGACACCAGCGGGTATGTTTTTTATGACAGTGAAATAGGCGCGAAATCCCCGTGTTACGACTGGGACTTCTTCGGCGTTTTCCTGGAAGAAGCCAGGAAGCGGAACCTGTCTGTCCACCCCTGGTTCTGTGCATTTCCTGAGTCAGCCCTCGTCGGAAAAGTAAGGGAACACTCCGAATGGCTGATTGTCGACCCGGGGCGAGAAATGGTCAGGACAGTTAACCCAGCCTTGCCCGAAGTGAGGGCCTACGAAATCAGCCTGATGGTAGAACTGGTCAAGAAATATGGCCTAGATTGGGTTCATCTGGATTACATACGTTTTCCGTGTGAGCCGACCGAACCTTATTTCAGTCATGACGCCAAGACGTTGCAGTTATTCAAGGAAGAAACAGGCATTGATTTTAACGCCCTGAAAGCCCGCGACTCGGGCAATTCCTACTGGAATGCCTGGCTCAACTGGAATCGCGACCAGGTGACGCGGTTCGTGAGGGAGTTGAAGGAAGAGCTAGTCAAAGTCGCCGGAGCAGAGGACAAAGTTAAGATAAGCGCGGCAGTTTTCCCTGATCCTGATAATGCCCGCGTGCTCATCGGGCAGGATTGGACAACGTGGGGAAAGCAGGGCCTGGTGGACATGCTCTGCCCGATGCTCTATACCAACGATACAGCTATGTTTGACCAGCTGACAAGAAGAGCTGTAGCTATCGGCAAGGCAGGAGATGAAGTTGCTGAAGGAAGAGGAAGCGGGCATGATGGTTCAATTAGAGCTAAAGCAGAGATCGAGAATGTGCTTTTCCAACGAACATCTTCAAGCTTCGGGCCAAATACGAGCTTAATAGAAAATATAAGTTTAGTGGGAGATACAAGCTTTGCGGAAGACTTAAGTTTTAATAAACAAGGCAGACTTAATTAAAAATACGAAATTATCTAAAAATAGCAACCAAGCCGGTAAAAAAATAGCCAAAGCTCGGAGAGTTCTTGTATGCCCTGGAATTGGCCTGGGTACTTCACATAACCAGGCTACTCCGGAAATCATGCTGGAAGAAATAAGGCTGGCGAAGGAAGCCGGTGCGGATGGGGTGGTCTTTTTCTCCGGCGGAAGCCTCAAGGAAGAATTTTTAAAAGCTCTCAGCGCGGAGAGAATTAAAAAATAAGAAACATGAAGAATCTTCTGGATTTCTAAGGCGAAGGTTCCAGGAATCAGAAACACCCCAGTTTTGCCGGTTGCTCGCCTCTGCGTTTTTGCTTGCGGTCCGACCATATTAACCAACTCGTAATCAGTCGCTTAGCCAGAATTGTCTTGGTTAAAGAAGCAATTAATCCGTATTTTGATGGGGTAAAATCCAGATTAAGATTTTGATTCTTAACGAGCCGCCTCCGACCACGCTCCGCACTTTTTAAGATTAAATCAGGCGTTTCAGTTAGCGGATGACAATCACCAGAAGGTCCCCGCTTTCATTCAAACTTCATGAAGGGGGCGGGACGGATGGGGTGAATTTTTACTTTTTCCCAGACGTGGTTCAGGAGATAGGGCTCATTGTCCAGCCATTCTTTCGACAGAGTCTCTTCCGAAGGGAAATTACAGATGATGACTGAGCCGATAAGGTCCCCGACCTCGTTAAGAATGCCAGCGGCACACAGCCACTTGCCTTCCTCGTAGAATCTTTCACCCTGCTTTAGGTGTTCTTCGCGGCTGGCTTTCCGGCGCTCAGGCCCGGCCGGAGCCGGATAATCAAAACCCAGGACTAAAAAAGTCATATTAGCTCCTCACGCCAAAATCATTTTATCATAGAAGTAGGTTTCCCTGAACAAGCTTTCTGGGTTTATGATTTGGTTACTTCATTTTCTGCTCTTTTCGGAGCCAGGCATAGCTCTTGAAGCTCAACTCCAGACTAAAATTAGAAATTAAATCTTTAAGATTTTGAATCTCAGGCAAATAAATTAGATGGCCGGGGCAGCGACAATCAGAAGCGCCAAAACCAAGAAGGGGAATAGTGGAATTTTTAAAGAGCCTTAGCAATTTCTTTACTAAACCACATTCATCAAAAGAGCCGGGCTTGGTAACAATGCTGACGATTTGCGCCTCTTTTAGAAGGTAATCAATATGCCAAAAAATCTTTTTATTAGCTCTTAAATGCCTTTGAATCCTGGCACTTAAGCCGCGCTTTGCCCGTCCGACATAAATATAATAACCAGCCTCAAAGAAGACCTCGCCCAATCGGCCGACCGGTAATGTTTTGTGCTTTTTTAGTCTTAAGATTAATAGATATAGCCCGCGGTCATCCATTTAGTGCCTGCATGTTTCACTCAGTTGCTGCTCTTTTATTTTACTTTGTTGTTCTATTGGATGAAAAGCTAAATTAGCCTTGGCCCGTGTGTCTGAATGAGATATCTGTGGCCGAATATCAGTATTTAGCGTAAAGAGAAAATAAAAAATCGCTCCGCAAGGTATATCTTGTGATGAGCTGCCAGTAATCAGATTATCAAGTTTTTAAGTCAGGTTCATACCAGGCCAATTTATGATCCATTATCCGGCAAGTAGATTTCGATTTTTATATATGGATTTTTATGTATGGCAATATCACCGAAGCGGCCAAAAAATCGGAATGGTTAAGAAAAAATTGGAAAATTATAGGGTGTCCCGAATTTAGAGTTCGAAGAGGAGCTGGAGGGCTAACCAGCTGGCATTTTTAGCCGGGTGGTTATCAATCGGCTGGACTTCGCCGGGCCAGAAGTAGCCAAAAGCCGTTGCTACCTGCCATCTTTTGCTCAACTGATAATTAGCAAACACAACAAACTCATTACCCAGGCGATGTGCTCCAGGATTTAGCTTCAAATTTCTCAGAAGGCTTACTCCCTCCGGTTGCGGAATGTAAAACCAGTGGTAAGCGCTTTCCACCCAGAGTTTTTTAGCTGGGAAAAAGGTAATTAAAATTTCTCGGTCATCAAGATTCGACCAGGACATTATATTCATCCGGCCGAAATAACTGTCTTTAGAACCATAGATGGGGTCAAAAGTCTTGACTGTCGGGTCAGTATTTTTCCCGCCAGAAGCATAACTCTCTCTAAATGCCAGAATGGGCCTGGACCACCAAGAATTAAGTTGATACCCTAATTTAACCACCAGGCCGAAAGCTTCTATTTTTTTCCCGCTGTCTTGCCCAAACTCCTGAGCATAAGTAATATCATAGACCAAATGATGCCAGTTATTATTGAAAGCCCGCACGCCCACCCAATGGTGTTTCAGGTTTAGCGTTCGGGCATAATCGGCTGAGCCCTCAGTTTTAAAAGCATAAAAAGGTTCGATGGCGCCAACCTTTTTCAATTCATAGTGGGCATATAACCCGGCGCCCCAGAATTCTGTTTTGGTAAAAGGAATAGAAATTTTTTCCGGGTCATTTACCTTAGTGCCGCCGACAAAGGCATCCACAAAATCATTTCCTTTTTTATAAGAAACCTTCAGAGCATCCCAGGTCCAGCGGCCGGTGTTTCCCCAATCGCCCGGTCCAAAGACTCGAGTGTCTCCGTAAGATATCTTTTGACGCCCTATTTTAAAGCTGAAATTTTTCCACAACCGTTTGAACTCGATATATAACTCGCGGATTTCAAAAAATTCTTCATTGGGATTCAGGATGTAATAGGGCCCCTCAGTGTTTTTGGCTTTGACCTTGAACAGGTCTGGGTAGCGCGAATTTCGCAGCGACCAGCCGAAAGCCCTGGAATCCTGGAGATGAGCGGTAAAGTCGATTTTAGAGTTTAAATGAAGCACAAATCCAGCGATAACCCGTTGCAGCAGCATGCGATCATGAAGCGAACCAATGGCCCCGGGTCGGTCATCCCCATAATTTTTGGCATTCATTCCGTCCCATATTTCAAGGCGTTCTCTGACACTCAGGTTAAAGTCTATCTTCTTTGGATTTTTGTCTTCAGCGAAAACAGGAATAGAATCGGGAAGCAAGGAAATCACCAAGAAAAGAAGAATAACAGAAATTATTAATCTTTTACTGAATCTTTTACTAACATTCATTTTTGTCTATTCCTCTGATTTTAATTTTAAATAGCCTATTATATTTTTAGGAAAATATCTTTTAAATAAGCTGTGTGGTTAATTATAGCTTAGCCGTGGAAAACTTTACAAGCCATAATGATAGCGGCGGTTAGTGTGGTCAGGGCAAATAGAATTTTCAATAGTTTTGGTTTCGACTTGATAGCAATGCTTCCGCCAATGAGTCCTCCTATGGCTCCGCCAAGAGCCAGAGGCACAGCAATCCGGTAATCAAAATGACCGGATAAGGCATGACCGGCAAAGCCAAAAAGCGCCGATGCCGAAACCAGGGTGCTGGCTGTGGCCACCAATTATTTTTCTTAAAGAAAACTTTCGGACTCTATTGTATGCTGACCAGAGCCAAAGAAGGTAAAGTCCAGTTGGCTGATGATTTTATCGAG
>PNJE01000177.1 GCA_002877915.1 Candidatus Aminicenantota bacterium | reverse complement strand
GACTAGAATGTTCCTCATAAAGTGCACCTTGCACCTCTGCCACACAGCACCCAGGAGCTCCTTCTTCACCGCCGCCTGGATGCCCCGGTGAGCATCGGAGATGACCATCCCAACCCGAGTTACACCCCTTCTCTTCAGCCCCTTGATAAAATCCTTCCAACTATCTTCACTTTCCTCATACATGGGCTCGACCGCCAAAACCTCCCTCTGGCCCTCATTATCCACCCCATAGGCTACCATCACCGCCACCGACTGAACCCGACCTTCTACCCGCACCTTCTCATATATGGCATCTATCCATAAAAACGGATACTCCCCCTTAAGCGGTCTCATCCGAAACTCCTTCACCTGCTCATCCAGACCTCTGGTTATCTCCGAGACCTGAGAAGCTGAGAGGCTATCTATTCCCAAGGCCCTGGCCAGCCGCTCTATCTTCCTCGTCGAGACCCCGTTGATAAACGCCTCCTGCACCAGGCTCATCAAGGCCGCCTCGCTCCTCTTCCTCTCGGTCAGAAAAAACGGTATGTACCCGCCCTTCCTCAACTTCGGCACCATCAGATAAAGAGTCCCAACACGAGAGTTTAACTTCCTCACCCGGCAGCCGGAAAAATGAGTCTTCCTCTCCTCACTGTGCTTACCCTTCGGAGCTCCCACCTTGGCCTCGGCCTCCACCCGCATCAGCTCCTCTGCCAGCCACTCCAACATCGCCTTCAGCGGATCCTCCTCCACTATAAATTGTGTTAGCAATTTCCCCAACAATCCCTTATAATCTCTTTGAGCCATCGTAAGAAAAAACCTCCTTTCTTAGAGTTAAAGTTTTTAAAAGGAGATATTACGATGGCTCGTCCTCCTAAATCAAATTGCGAACATTTTTGTACACTAACTGATATTTTAGAGCTGTTTTAAGTCAAAATTTTTAAGATTGGATGAATTGTAACTTATCTCCATCGGAATTGATATTTAAAGGGTGGAATTGAATCAGCTCATTTATTAATTGGACTGCCTAAAAGTCGAGCTTTTTATTTCTCTCAGGCTTATAAACCCATGCTTGCCCATTCCAGAATCTGATTTTTGATTTCAAGATTTTTAGCTCGGTTAACGCTTGTGGAGGCAAGAGACCCGAAACTACCATTTCTTTTATTTTATCAGCCATTAAATCTACCGGTCGGGAGAAAATAGGATTAAACTGAAAATCGAAATTGTATTTCATCTCGTAATCAATATCTTTGCTATACTCAGTGGTAGTAACTTCCAGATTTCTGTCTTCGCGGGAAATTTCAATTTTCCGGACATAATTGCGTATCACCAAAGTCTGATTTAAAGTCGTCCTTGGCAGAAGAATATAATATTCTTGGGTTCCCTCCTCCAATCCTTGAAACTGATATTCAGGTGTAGAACTCGACGGAGAACAACCTGAAATCTTTTTCGGATCCAGGACCAAGACGCAGGCGGTCTGGAAGTCATTATTAGTTCCTCCTAAGATTATTTCTTTTCGCCCATCGCCGTCAACATCTTCAATAATTAATGATTCCGGGCTTAGGTAACCAGCATTCCAGTATTCGCCAGTAAGCTGGCCCCGGCCATTAAGCACTGAAATCTGGGTGGGATACCAGGTGGCATGATTAGCTAAAATAATTATGGATTTCTCTGACGAGTTTTTTACCAGCCGGGTCGCCTCAAAAGCCCTGATCACATAATTATTCGAAAATTCATCCAGGGGAGTCTTTATTCTCTTACCAGGACGGTATCGCCAAAGAAGCTTTCCACTTTGGTTAAAGCAAAACAGCTCGCTGCTGGGCTTTTCATCACTGATATAGTTTCCAGCTACCAGAACTTCTTCTCGCCCGTCTCCATTGAGATCAGTAATTTTTTGGCTCAAGCTTGATTCATCGAATGGGCTCGGCAGGTGGTATATCCATAGAAGTTGTCTTTCCTGGTTTAGAGCAAAGAGATCTCTATTGTGAAGTTCTAAAATAACCGGTTGGCGAATCTTCCAAAAATGAAGAGTTGGTTGATTATTAATCAGCACCAGGCTAACTATGGCCAGCATGGCAATAACTGAGCCCACCAGCAGTCGCTTTAAAACCGGTTTCTCTTTTCTGGTAATCCAGGTAAGAAAAGGAACAGCGGTTCGGTAACTTAACCTATTATCCTCAAGGATTTCTTTTAAGCTGCTGGCCCCGATAATCTCGAGCTTCCGCCAGGGATGGATAGAAAGTAATTTGTACAAAAAGATATTAGCTTCCTTTAAATTAGCTGTTGGAACTACCAGATACCTTAATCCAGAATAAAAGGCGGCTTTTACTTTTAATTCCAGGGCGTCCGGATCAATCCGTAGGATTTGTCCATTCAAGTCTATTTTCCCGCTAAAGGTTGCTTCTTTTTTATAGGAGAAAAAAAAGCGATGGCGGTTAATCAAAAGTTTTTGAGAAAGGGTCAAGAGAGCCAGGGGTAATCCTAAGCTTTGACCTGAATAAAGGAATCGCTTTTCAGCAAAAGAAAAAGATAAGGCGCAAACTGGAAGCTCAAGATTAAAATAATCTTTGGCCGCAAAATCAGCTGCTTCCAAGGCATCGCTGGCCAGATGATAAATTTCATCCTTTTGAAAAGGTGAAGCATTGTAAAAATAAAATAGGTTCCGCCCATCAGATACAACCTGGCGCCGCCCATGTCCTTCCAGCAGCACCAATCGGGCTCCGGTTGGTGTTTGTAATAAGCCCTTTCTTTCAACCAGGCAACAATAAATACTGTCTGATGATTCTCCCTCAAAATTTTCCCAGCTTTGTTGCAGCTGCTCTTTTTCAGAGACAAAGCGGTTACGATCGGGCAAGAGATTAAATAATTTAAACAGCATTTCATGGTTAGAATTACATGATTTCTTTATTTCCTGGAAATCTACTGCTGGTAATCTAACTGTTACTTCAAATAGTCTCATTGGGCTCTCAGCTTTTCCTTGTTCTTCAATTAGTTTTTTCCTCAATAAAGTCCGATAGCCTTCTTCCAGTTCCCCCAGATAAAAATAACTAATCGCCAGGTTGAAAAGCAGGTTGCTGAGAGATTCTTTATAGAGTATCCAATCTATTTTATTGGGCAGGCGATGATAGAGATTAAGGCATATTTCCAGGTAACTTTTTAGCTCCTCTGGAGGAACTGAATCAGGTTGAAACCCAGCTGTCAAAAAGAGAAACATTCCAGTCATCTGGCAATAGAAAGAGTAGGTTAAATCTTCTGGTAGATAGAAGGTATTTTCTATAAATTGCGCTATCAGGGCGATTTTTTCTTGTTCAGTATTGGCCAGAGAAATATCAGACAAGGCTTGGTTAAAAATATTTTCAAGCTGAATTGGAGTCAGATTCTCCGTAGCTTTTTTCTGGTTATTCATAAAGGTTTATTTGCAAATCTCCAAAGTTATCAGGTAGCTCAAAAATAGCCAGCCCTTTCTGGGGGATGGCGACCAGAGTTTCAACTTCATCTATAATTAAAACCATTCTTCTTATTTCTGCTTCTTCTGGCAAATTGGCTACCCTAATTTTTAATATCTGACCTTTTTCTCCAGGAAAGAATTCCGCCTGGATTTTTGAACTGGCCAGTCTATCGTTACTCCAGCCAGGTGAAACCAGAGTGGAAATTTTACTCAACTCAAAAATAGCCGATGGCGGGCAGAGGCTGGCCTTTATTCGGGAGAGATCGAGAGCTATCTGCCCGAGCTGGGCCCGCCCATGGGAATCAGTCAAATAATTCTGGGGTTGATTATCAAAACAAATAAAAACGTATTGATATTTTTCCTTCTGTTGGTGAAGGAGATGGGCTTCGAATTCCCCCTTCAAATTATCTTTTAGAATCCTCAGTAGATAACTTTGGTCGTCAGAACTTAAGGTCACCTTTTCAGCATAAACTTCAAAGTTGGAAAGTCCTTCGAATCCAAGAAGATGAGGAAAAGGAGAAGAGTGACTCTGGTTAAAGTATAATTGTATCTTATTTTTGAGAGCAGGTGGTTGGCTGAGGTGAGAACAAAACTCCAGAATTTCGTCATTTTTCAGTTTTTTTAAAACCGTTTTCATCTTACCCCTAAAATTAAAATGAATTCCAAGATTCCAGTCTATTTTTAAAGAAATTTTTTGCGTTTCTTACCAGGTATTCCAGAATTTTCCTTTGCTCTCGGCGATAATTTTCCGGTGATAAATCGGGCAGGTATTTTTTCAGATAAGCAAAGAGCGGTTTTTCCTGGCCACCGTCCTGCCAGTCGAGAATTAAATCATCAAGAGCCTGAAGATAAGCCTCCATTTCTTCTGGACGAATCTTGTTTTTTAGTAGGTATCTTTTAAGCAAGAACCTGTGGTTTTCCTGTAATTCCTTAATCCAGCGGCTAAGATTTTTTTGAAACTCTGAAAAAGCATATCTTTTTTCCAGATGAGAGGCGGAGTGAGCTTCGGTTTGGAGGTAATTTCTTTGGGTTTCAATATAAATTTCAGAAAGTTGCTGTAAGGAAATTTCAATTTTGACCCCGTTCTGGCTAAGGCTTTGAGCCAGCTTTTGAAAGAATTTAGGAACCTGGAGTCCACCCAGGCCATAATTAAGACAAATAGAGAGCAGCTGTTCAGATTTCTCATCAGTAATGATCGCCGAAGAATGGCTTTTTCCATTTTCGGGTCTAAAGCTGACTACATACTGTTCGCCAATTTTTTTAAGTTTAAATCCGCGGTTTTTTTTCAGAGAATAAAGTATTTCCCGCCTTATTTTGTTCCTTTCAGGGGTAATTTCGCCCCTCAAATAATAAAAGGTCTGTTTCAACCGTCGGTAAAGAATATTTTTTAAATATCGTTCGAAATCTGCTTCATTGGCGCTTAAAAATTTTTCTATAATTTTCCAGTTAAAGAGCCTTTCCAGAACAGGGAAGCGATTTTGCTTATCTCTAACAAAAAGAGTAGAGACAGTTAGAAAAGCAATGTCTTGAGGTTCATAGCTGGATAGCTGAAAGTAGCGTTTACTTTTATGAATAGCTGGCATAATTAGGTTTACTAGGGCTAAAATCAAGTCTTCCAGCTCTTTTTCCTTATAATTGTTGTTAATAATACTCAAGACCTCTAGGAGAATTTTTTTTGTTCCAGCCAAGCCAGCTTCCTCGCCAAGCAGATAACTTATAATTTAACGATAAATTAGGCCAAAGTGTCAAGATAAAATTTCTTTCAGGTTAAGACATGGTATCCAGGATAAGGGGAGTATATGGAGGCAGCGCAGTGGGAGTCCAGCCATTGGAATTTCGCCTGAGGAA
>PNJE01000001.1 GCA_002877915.1 Candidatus Aminicenantota bacterium | reverse complement strand
GCCAAAATTTGTCTCAAATAAAAGTAGTTATGTCCCACCCTCAAGCTATAGCTCAATGTAAAAAATTTCTCCAAAAAAATAATTTAGAAGTTCAACCCTGTTACGATACAGCCGGTGCGGCTAAACTTCTGACTGAGGCTAAAACTGCTGGTGTAGCGGTCATAGCTGGTAAAAAATGTGCTGATATTTATGGGCTTTCAATTTTAAAAGAAAATATCGAAGATTTCCCGTCCAACCAAACCCGGTTTCTGATTTTGGCCAGAAAGGCAAAATCTCAGGGCGACAAGTGTTCCATCGTTTTTTCCATCAAACATCAACCGGGGACTCTATGCCAGGTGCTGCGTCTTTTTTCTGAACATAATATTAATCTGACCAGGATTGAATCGCGCCCCGATAAAGCCCACCCCGGTGAATATTTTTTTCTTCTTGATTTTGAGGGTTCCAGACGAGAGGCTAAAATTAAAAAAATTTTAAATCAGGTGAAAAAACAGGCTCATTTTTTTAGATTTCTCGGATGTTACAGAAAAATCCGACCTCAGATTCCAGCAAAGAGTTGATTAAGAGCGGAAAAAGCCCGATCTGTATTCTGATTTTCGAGAATAATGGTAAATTCATGGCAGGTAGAGACTACTTCCACCAGATTTATTCCTTCCCAGGCTAAGCTTTTTAGAATATAGCTATAGATTCCAGGAACTCGAGGGGCATCAGCCGGTAACTGAATAGTAATAGAAGAAAGATTCCTGAACTTTGACTTGATTTTTTCTCCTTCAAATATTAGTTCTACTTTTTGTTCCAGGTTCTCGCTTACGACCAAGGTGGTTTCATAAATACCCTGAGTAATAGTCAAAAAATAATTTTCCCTGCCCTTTATCTGTTCAAGTAGCTGTTTTTGCTTAACAAGCAAGGGTTCTGAGTTAAGAACCGTGATTTCCATTAGGTTTGAACGAACCATTAAATCCGGTGGAGAGTGAAACCATCTTTTTTGTTTTCTTTGAATACTGCAGATTCCGCCTGACAATCTTTTAAGGCCCGTGATAACAACGCCTTCTTATACCGGCTTTAACAACTCCTTTTCAATTTACGGTTTCATCTGCCTAGCCAGGGCTGAAAGATTAATGATTCCCTTAGAAAGGGCTTACTCCAGAAAACGAGATTTTTTAACCATTTTTTCCACAATTTCCGCAACAGTCCCCATGTTAAATATTTAACATAATATTTATTTTTGTAGCCCTCACAATTCGGCGAAGGCGCTTTTCCTACTCTGGACTTATCCCTGGCGGTTCTAATAACCTTTGGTAGGAGGCCTATTTTTTATCACCCGACTACCTACCCTCTCCTTACTCACCAGCTTCAGGTTAGGCTGTAAAAATTTATAATACGACCTGGAACGTAAGTAAATCTACTCTAAGAGGCTGTGCTCTTCTCAGTATCATATCTGAGATAACCCACCAGACGGCGAATTGCTGAGTAGTTCTTCTGTTCCACATAGCAGCTATCGTTTTTCCTATAAGGTTGAAAGCAAGCAAAAGGTCGAGAGTAAAGAAAATGTTGTGTCTGATGATATATATAGCTTGAAAGTAGGCAATTCAGGTTCTTGACAAAGAAAACAAATTACTGTATTAGATAAATGTTATGGTCATGTCAATTTCTTATTACATTAAATATTGCCTCATCAAAACCTGTCTGCATTGAACCTAACCCTCCTTTAACTTCCCATTTTGCCTGATAAGGCAAAGATCTATTCCTGGCAAAGAGGGAAATCATCTATTTTCTGTTTTATGGTTTTGTGTTCTTTAAAGCAAAGGAGGTTAGGACGTGAGAAAAAATCAAAAATCTTTCAAGATATTGATTGCCAAAGGGAGACTCTTACCTGCACTGGCTAAACTGCTGCAGGAAACTGGCTTGTTCCAGGAAATAAATGAACAATGCTATCTTCCTCCCTGCTTAGATCCCCAAATAACTGCTAAGTTGATGAAACCTCAAAACATTCCTGAATTGGTGGCTTTGGGGTCTTATGATGCTGGTTTTACCGGTTTGGATTGGGTGGTGGAGAAAAAAGCTAAGGTCGAGCCAATTCTTGATCTTGGCCTTAATCCAGTCAAACTCGTTTCCGCGGTGGCCAAAGAAATTTCTATAAATGAACTAATGAATAGAAAAATCATCGTTGCGTCTGAATACGAAAATATTACCAAAGCCTACTTACGAACTCGCGGTTTTAAATACCATTTCATTCGGACATTTGGAGCCACCGAAGCCTTTCCTCCTGATGACGCTGACTTGATCGTGGACAACACGGCCACCGGGAAAACCTTGAAACAACATGGGCTAAAAATTTTGGATGTTATCATGTTTTCTTCTACCAGGCTAATTATCAATCCTCGCCTAAAAACTCAACCCTGGAAAAAAGAGAAATTAGATAAACTGATAATGCTCATTAAATCCGTCATGAATGCCAGGGAACGGGTTATGCTGGAAATGAATGTTTCGCCTACTCAACTTGAAGAATTAGTACGCATTCTGCCCTGCATGAGAGCACCTACTGTTTCGCCACTCTATAACGGAACAGGATATGCCGTAAAGGTGGCCGTTAAAAAAGAAGAGGTTTCTCATCTGATTCCTTTGCTTAAAAAATTTGGAGCTACTGATATCCTGGAATACGAATTAAGGAAGGTAATCATATGATGGGGAAAAAGATAACTAAAGGAAAATCACGCTATCGCCCAAAGTCAAAGGAAAGCGAAGGGAAATTACTCAAGCTAAACCTTAATGAATGTAGCCTTGACCTGCCAATTTGGCTCAAACATCAAATATTTCAGCACCTAAAAAAAATTAATTGGAATCGATATCCAGAAGAAGACTCAGGCCTTCTAACAAAATTAGCCAATTTGCACGGCCTCAAACCGGCCAATATTATAATCGGCAATGGCTCAAATAACCTGATTGTGAACTTGATTAATGCTTTTGGCCGCCCGGGCCAGGTTATTTTCTTCCGGCCATCTTTTTCCCTCTATTCAAAGATGATTCAGAACATGGGCTTAAAATATATCGAAATTCCTCTCAATTTGGAAAAGGGGTATGAAAGTGACATTCCGACATGCTTATTAAAAAGAGCCAGTCTTATATTTATTGATTCCCCCAACAATCCAGGAGGGTTTACTATTAGCTCTCAAAAGCTAAGAGAGATTTTGACCATAAGTTCGGGGCTGGTAGTAGTGGATGAGGCTTATGCTGAGTTTTCAGAAATAAGCTTTACATCCTGGGTATCAAGTTATAGCAATTTGGCTATTTTGCGCACCTTCTCTAAAGCTTACAGGTCAGCAGGGGTTAGGTTCGGTTATCTTATAAGCCAGAAAAAAAATATCGAAAGATTAACATGCTTTTGCCCTCCATTTTCAGTTGGCTTTTTTCCTCAGACTGTAGCCAGTTTGGTATTGGATAACGAGCAAATGATCTTAAAAGAGGTAGAAAAAATCAAAGCTGAAAGGATTAGAGTTTTTAACGAACTGAAAAGTTCGAAATTTTTCTCACCTTTGCCTTCTCAGGCAAATTTCTTGCTTATTAAATCCCATAAATTGAACAATTGTCAAATATCCAGAGAGCTTAATAAAAGGGGAATCATAGTTCGTATATTTGACTTCCCTGAACTCAAGCATTTCTTTCGAGTTACCATTGGCAAACGCTCAGAAAATGACCGTTTCTTAAAGGCTCTCAATGAAATAGAAAAGGAGGTCAACCATCATGCGGCAAGCTGAAATCCACAGAATTACCAAGGAAACAGAAATCTATGCTCGGGTAATAATTGAAGGTAAAGGACGACCAAATATCAAAACCCCAATCGGCTTTTTTAATCACTTGCTGGAGACGATGGCCTTTCATGCTCGTTTAGACCTCGACCTTTCAGCCAGAGGTGACCTGCAAGTAGACCAACATCACTTAGTGGAAGATTGTGGGTTAGTTCTTGGACAAGTCTTGAGGGAGGCACTCGGTCATGGCTCAGGCATTAACCGAATAGGATTTTTTATCGTTCCTATGGACGACTCTCTGGCCATAACTGCCGTAGATCTTTCTGGCCGGCCTTATCTTCAATTTAAATTAAGAACCAAAAGGAGATTTTGTGGTGATTTAGATACTGACCTTCTTGAAGAATTTTTTCAAGCATTGGCCCGGGGGCTGATGGCCAATTTAGTAATTAAAGTCCCAACAGGCCAGAACGATCATCACAAAATTGAAGCTGTCTTCAAAAGTCTCGGTCGTTCACTGAAATATGCTATGGCTAAGGACCCAAGAGAATCAGAGAACATAAGCGAGCTTTTACCAAGCTTGAAAGGAGTAATAGACTTATGATTGGCTTGATTGATTATGGTGCAGGTAACCTGCATTCAATAAACCGAGCCTTGAAATACCTTGGCTATAAAACTCATCTCATCAGCTCACCTAATGACTTAAATAGAGTTGAAAAGCTAATAATTCCTGGTGTCGGATCTTTTGGACCAGCGATACGGGAATTAAAAAAGAAGAATTTAGTCTCGTTGATTAAGCACTGGATTAATCATTCCCGTCCTTTACTGGGCATATGCCTTGGGCTCCAGCTCTTGACTGAAGGAAGTGAAGAATCACCGGCCAACCAAGGCTTTTGTCATTTTTCTGGGAAATGTCAAAGGCTTAAAGCAAAAAAAGTTCCACACATCGGCTGGAATGAAGTAAAAATAATTAGAGCAGACCCAATTTTCTCGGGATTAATCGAGCCAATTTATTTCTATTTTGTTCACAGCTATGCTTTTGTTGATCATTCAAACTCAACCATCGCGGTAACAGAATATGAATATACCTTTAGCTCAGTTTTGAGGAAGGGGTCTGTCTATGCCTGCCAGTTTCATCCCGAAAAAAGCGGCGAAACTGGTCTTTTATTTTTAAAAAATTGGGTGGAGCAATGCTGCTAACTGTAAGAATAATTCCTTGTTTAGACATTGACAACGGCAAAGTGGTAAAAGGTGTGCGGTTCAAAAGCCTACAAGTAATTGGTGAACCCGACAAATTGGCCAGGCATTATTACCTTTCCGGAGCTGACGAGCTGGTTTTTCTGGATGTTAGCGCCTCAATTAAAGGACGAAGAACTATGCTGGAAATAGTGGAAAAGATCTCTTCCCAGATTTTTATCCCGCTTACTGCTGGAGGAGGCATAAAGGATCTTGAAGACATAAGAAATCTGCTTCTGGCTGGAGCTGACAAGGTTTCTTTATGCACCTCTGCCGTACAAAACCCAAGCCTGATAAAAGAAGC
>PNJE01000130.1 GCA_002877915.1 Candidatus Aminicenantota bacterium | reverse complement strand
GAAGCCCTGACCAGGCTTCAATCGAAAAAAGAACAACAAAGAATTATCGAGGATTTAAAAAAAGGTTTTGTTGACATTGTCATCGGAACTCACCGACTCCTTTCGGCTGATGTTAGCTTCCATGACCTTGGGCTGTTGATCATAGATGAGGAACAAAGATTTGGAGTAGGTCATAAAGAAAAAATCAAGGAGCTCAAAACCAATGTGGATGTATTGACCTTGACGGCTACTCCAATCCCCCGGACTCTTAATCTGGCTCTGAGCGGGCTAAGGGATATCAGCCTGATTGAAACTCCTCCTCGGGACCGGCTGGCAGTGCATACGGTGGTAGCTCCCTTTAATTCCCGGTTGATTGCTTCTGCCATCAAGCAAGAACTTGATCGACAGGGGCAGGTCTACTATATCCACAACCGGATAGAAGATATTGACAAGGTGGTCAATCTGGTGGAGAAGCTAGTTCCCTCGGCCAGAGTGATAGATATCCATGGAAGGATGAAGGGAGCAGAATTAGAGAAACGGATGCTTGATTTTATCAAGCAAAAATATAATGTGCTGGTCTCCACCACCATTATTGAAAACGGAATTGATATCCCCCTGGTAAATACCCTGATCGTCGACCGGGCTGACCTCTATGGCCTGGCCCAGCTTTATCAATTGCGTGGCCGGGTTGGGAGGTCCTCGAGGCAGGCCTATGCTTACTTTTTGGTTCCACCCTTAATCGAACTCAGCCCAGAAGCACGGGAAAGGCTGAAAGCCTTAAAGGAATTCAGCGAATTGGGCTCGGGATTTAGACTGGCGGCTCGCGACCTTGAAATTCGAGGCGCTGGTAACATTCTTGGACACAAGCAGCACGGATTTATCGAATCAGTCGGCTATGAATATTTTATGCAACTCCTGGATCAAGCTATCAAGGAACAGAAAGGGGAGAAAATTGAAGAAATCAAATGCGAAATAAATCTCAAGGTTGATTTTCGCATTCCCGAAAATTATCTTCCCCAGGTCAATCTCAGGCTGAACTTGTATAAACGGTTGTCCAGCTTGGAAAAGGCAGAGGAGGCTCTTAGGATTAAAGAAGAGGTTGTCGACCGTTTTGGACCTTTACCTCCAGGGGTAGAAAATTTATTTTATTATGCTCAGATCAAATTTTATGCTCAAAAGGCCAGGCTTAAATCTCTCGACCGAAGTGGCAATCGTTTACTCATCAAATTCCCGCCGGAGGTCAATTTCCTATGGAACCAGGTACAGAAACTTCTGAGCCGCTATTCTGGAAGTTTTTCTCCTTTAGGGGTAATGACCCTCAACCTGAGGGCGGAAAATGAGCAAAGTTATCTTCAAGAAACGCTGTTTATCTTGAAGGACCTTGGCCGCTATATTATAATCAATTGAGATTTATTATGAAAAAGGCAATCCTGATTGTATTCCCAGTGGTCATTTTGGTGGCGGTGGGGGCCTATTATGGATACCATCATCTAAAAGAGCTCCAAAAGATAAGGGCTGATTCTAAGAAAGCCAGCTTGCCTGTCTTTCAAATTGAAGAAAAAATCTATACACTGGAAGATTTTAATAATTATGTTAAAGCACTAAACCCCGACCGGCAATCGCTTGAACCTGAAACTTTAAGGGAGCTTTTTGATCAATTTATAGAAGACCGGTTGATTCTTTATTCCGCCAAAAAGCAGGGTCTCGAATTGACTGATTCAGAAAAGGAGGCTTTTTTGCGAAGGATGATTAGAAATTACCCGGCAGAAGAAGGTCTTTCTAATAAATTAGCTCAAGATGAAAATTTAATGAATAGTTTGCTTATAGAAAAATATAAATATGAAAAGGTAAAAGACGCTACCGTTAGCGAAGAAGAAATTAAGCAATATTATCAAGAGCATAAGAAAGATTTTCTGACGCCAGAAAGGGTTAGAGTCAGTCAGATTTTGGTTAAATCCAGCGACTTAGCAGTAAAATTGCGAGAAAAGCTGCAGAAAGCTACGGAAGAAGAATTCCATCAAGCTGCCCGAGAATATTCCGAGGCTCCTGATGCTTATAAAGGTGGGGTAATGGGGACGTTTAAGCCAGGCGATTTGCCCTATGATATGGAAAAGGTCGTTTTTTCGCTCGAGGAAGGCAAGATTTCTCAAGTCTTCCAATCTCCTTATGGATACCATATCTTCCGGCTGGATAAGAGATATGCCCCTTCCCTGTTGAGCCAGGAAGAAGCGGCTCCAATAATAAGAAACCTTTTGTTAGAAAAGAAAGTTAAAGATATAGTAGCCAAAGAAGTTGAAGAATTAAAAACGACTTATCACTGGCAGGTGTATTCTTCAAATTTGCCTTTTAAATATGAAGGGAAAAACGATGATTAAGAAAAAAATATTTTTAGTCCTGATTCTTCTTTTCTCCTTTTCTTTTTTCCTGTCGGCTGACATTGTGGAAGAAATCGTGGCCATAGTAAATGGAGATGTGATTACTCTTTCTGATTATAAAGAACAATTTAATTCTACCGTTCAGATGTTGCGTTCTCAGTTGAGCGGGGAAGAATATTTTAAAGAGTATGACCGGCTGAAGAATAATCTTCTGGACATGATGATTACTGACCTTCTTTTGTTGCAGCAGGCCAAGGAAAAGGGCATCAATGTTAAGGAACAGATGAAAGCCACGATTGAACAAATTAAAAAGCAGAATAATCTTGAAACCGATGAAGACCTGATAAGAGCAATGAAATCTCAGGGCTTAGATTATAATCAGTGGATGAAACAGCTCGAAGAAAATATGATGAGGCAGGCCGTTATCTATACCGAAGTAGACCGGACGATAGTTATTGATGACGCCGAGATTGTCAAGTATTACAAGGAAAAACCCCAGGAATTTGTTGTTCCGGCTGAATACCGGATAAAAGCCATTTATCTTTCCACCTCGAGCAACGCCGGTCCACTCTTAGAACAGAAGAAGAAAGAAATCTCAGATAAACTGAAGAGCGGAGCTACATTTGAAAACTTGGTAGCTGAATATTCTGAAGGCCCTAAGGACAACGGCGGAGACCTGGGTTTCTTTAAAAAGGGCGAACTGGAAAAAACTATTGAACAGGCGGTGGAAAAACTAAAAGTGGGAGAAATTTCCAGCTGGATAGAAGCCCGCAACGGATGGTATCTGGTTAAGCTGGAAGAAAAAAAGGATAGCTATCAAAAAACTTTTGATGAGGCTAGAAAAGAGATAGAAGATAAGTTGTTTCAGGAAAAACGCCAGAAAAAAATAGAAGAATATATCCAAAAGCTTAAAGAGGAAAGCTATATCAAGATTTTAAAGCCCAACCCTCTGAATCTTTAGTGTTCAATCCAAGATAAAAGCTTATTTGTCCTATTTTATTTAAACGAACAAAGCCAGCCTGACTAAATTTTTTCAGGCGACAAAGACAGCTGCGGCCACCGCTGTTGTCCAGAGGCCTTTAGCTCCGCTGGCTACTTGAGAAATACTCCTCGTTTTTACGGTAATTTGATTTGAAATCCGATAATAATTTTCTTTTCCTCGTTGAAAATTATGAGGAGAATAGGATTCGCCCAGTTTTGTAGTCAACATCTCGGCGGCCAGCTCTTCAGCCTGAAGGCTGGCTTCTTTTTCTGCTTCCCCGAATCCTTGATGTTCAGCAATATACCCATATTGGCCTTTATCCTGAGGAATAGCCAGGCCGATAGAAGCGGAAATTAGGCGATGAGCCTCATCAGTGAAGCTTTCGCTTAAAACCAAGAAAACAATTTGTCCGGGTTTTAGCTTTTTCAAGCCCTCATTCCGAGTAATTAGCTGGCAGCCCGGAGGCAGAATACTCGACACTCGCACTAAGTTAAAAGGAGAAATGCCGGCTTCTCTTAAAGCCAACTCGAAACTGACCAGTTTTTCCCGGTGCTGTCCCTTTCCACGAGTGAGAAAAACCTGTTTTGGTAAGATAATGTCCATCTCTTCTATCCTTTCTTGATCAAGAATTTCCTGGAGGCGAATATCTATTTTTTGTTTTCTTTTTTTGGCTCGACAACCGGAGTAACTGCCTGGTCTTCTTTAAAATCAATGGTTTTAGAAACTTCCCATTCGCCCAGCAACACAAATCCGGAGCCGTGGCCCCGGGCAAAAAGCTGAACAATCACTGGCTTCCAGTAGGGATTATTCTCGAAAGATTGTAGTGTTTTCCCTTCGACGCCATAATTACTTTTCAGGGTGATTACATCACTGAGTTCCCCCGGCATCACCGGTTTTTTCCTTATAGCTGCTAAGAAATTATCTCCCAGGTTCTTGTTTTCTCCTTTGAATTTAAAAATAGCATTAAAGTTGATATATCCAAGGGGCTTATCGCTTACGTTTTTGACTCGAAAAGAAATAACCGGAACTAGAACGAGTTTTGGGGGCCAGACTCGATATTCTTTACTGACCCACTTAGTCTGGACATCAACAATTTCCATCGATTTCTTCAATTCTTCAGTGGTCATCTGTTTGCAGGCCGGCAGAAAAAGTACCGAGGCCAGGAGGCTCAAGGTCAAACCCATTATCATAAATTTTTTCATTTTTTCCCTCCAGGAGAGATTTTCTTAAATAGTATAGCAGAAATTGAAGGGTTTAAAAGATTTTTTGGCTGGCGCTTCTTTTTATTCTTCAAAGCTATACTCTCAATGTTTAAGCACCGCAGAGACCGTTACCAGTTGTAAGCCGTATTCTGACACTCGCGGCAGGTACTGACGAAGGGCTTCCAGGGTTTCTGGAAAGGGATGCCCAATGGCCACAGCTTGACCATTTTTTCGGGCATAACTGAACAGCTCAAATAACCGGTCCTTTATCCTGCTTCTATCTTCGTCGGCATCAAGGAAAATTTGCCGGGAAGCAGCCGGGACTTTTTTCTTAAGGGCCAGGTCATAAGCAATCGACTTGGGGCTGGTCTTACTGTCCAGAAAATAAAGATTTTTATCCTTGAGGAAGGAAATAATAATTTCCATTAGATGATCATCGGCCGTGGCCTTAGAGCCCATATGATTGTTCAAGCCTTTTGCGTAAGGGACGAGGCTCAGGTCCTTTTCCAGAATAGATAAAATTTCCTCGCGATTCATAGAAGTTCTTATCAAGCCTTCGGCCCCGGTAGAAGTAATCTGGCTGTTTAAGGCTTCTAAAGGAAGATGAATAATAATTTCGAGACCATTTTTAGCGGCCAGTTCAGCTGTTTCTTGCGCATGAGAGCTTTCGGGAAGAATGGCAATGGTTAAAGGAACTTTAAGATTTATAAGCTCCTGGATAAAATTCAAATCCTCTCCCATATCGTCTATGACTACGGCGGCTTCTGGCAGAGGCTTTTTCTTTTGGCTAACAGCAGCTGGAGGAGCAATGGGTGGCACATTGGCGGCTAAGGTTTCAGGAGCCAGATGAAAAATCAGCCAGCCCGAAAATTTACCCTTATGATGAAGCTCGGCCGAAACCAGAATTTCGCCGCTTTCTGTTTTCTGTTGGCTCAATTTTATTTTTATTTTTTCTTTTTTAAGAGCCGGGAAGAGTTTTTCTTTTAGCTTTTGATATTCAGATAGCTTTGTCTTTATCGAAAAATGGACCAATCCATCTTCAGTTTTTTCTTCAGAAAAATTTTCCTGAGGTAAGCCTTCTTCCTCTAACTTTTGGCTGAGGAACTGGCTGAGATTGAACTCAGGCGCTTTTTGATTGACGGTGATCGGCGGCCCTGGTTTTGGCCAGGGAAGGTAATGAAAGTTTTTTTCTCGAAAGCTCAGGTAATCCAGCAGACTGGCTGAAATAAATGCCGTCGTCGTCAAGAGTAAAGCCAGCAATAAAAAGAGGTTATTTGGAGTTAACTTGATTGCTATTTTTTTTATTTTAAGGCGCATCAATCATTGCTGGCTAACAGGCTTTTGGTTCGATCGAGATAGGCTTTATCCATATCTTGGCTGAAGCTTAGTTTTACTGAAAGGGGAACGCTATTATCCCAGAGCTTGACCCCCGACTTTAAAGAAAAAATTTCCGTAGTCAGCACCACCAGGCTACCGTCTGGAAGAGAGAAGGGTTCCTGTTTCCCGACCAGTCCTGGGGTATCAATCCCCACGGTTTTAGCCCTTTTAAAATCTTGAAGGACACCGGCGATTAATTCTGCGGGACCGTAAGTAGCTTGGTTAACCCAGATAATAAGCCGCTGAGTAGGGAAGGATGGCTTATCAGGACAACTCAGTAGCTCTTTCACCCCCCGTTTTTCGAAATATCCAATTTCGTCAGCCTTTAGGAAAAGGTTTATTACCTTTACAGCCTCTTCATAATCTCCGTCAGGGCAATCTCTCAAATCAAGAGCTATGGCTTTAATATTGTCTTTCTTCTGGGCCAGCCGGGTAGAAAGTAATTTCTTAATTTCTTGGGATAATCCAGGATAAATAGAAAAGGTTTTCAACCTGAGGAAACCTGGTTTTTCTTCAAAAATGGTAACTTCCCGGGTGGGGCTAAAATCGGCCCTGACCTGAAATTCCAGGGTATCAGTCCCCCTGACGGCTCTTAATTTTATCGGTTGAGAAGAGTCAGAATCGGCAGATTGGAGGAGAAGATTAACCTCCAGTAAGCTCATGTTCAAAGTGCTTTTATCATTAATGGCACTGATATTATCTCCGACTTTTAAGCCTGCTTTAAAAGCAGGTGAACCTTCCAGAACTGCTGTTACTAATGGAAAAATTCCGTATTTTTTGAACAGAATAAGACCGGTGGTTTCTGCTGGCTGTTTCTGTTTTAAGTATCTGGCCGCCAGATCTTTGTTCAGGTAAGCACTGAGCGGATCAAGAGAGTCAATCAGGCCGCGGAAAGCGCCTTCAGTAGTTCTGAGAGGGTTAGGCTCTTCGAGATAGTCAGTTTTGATTAACTGCATAACTGTTCCAATGAGGTCGGCATTGGTCTTGGTTAACTGGGGGGACGGGCTATTGCCAGGCAGAAATCTCTTGTCGAGGATGAGAATGGCGATTAATGCCAAAATAATTACCAAAAAATAGATATTAAGCTTATTATTTTTCATTTTTTTCTCTCTAAATTCTATCACCTTCTCTTGAGCCATTTCAAGGGATCTTCGGCCCGGGCTTTATGCCTGACTTCGAAATACAGGCATTCTCCCTTAATAGAATCAGAATCACCGACGACAGCAATTGGCTGCCCGGGCTGCACTAAGTCACCCTTTTTTACCAGAAAGCTTGAACAGTGTCCATATAGAGTGTAATAGGAAAGCCCATGGTCAATGATTATTAAATTTCCATAACCCTGGAAATAATCAGCGAAAACCACACGGCCACCATGAACTGCTTTTATGGTTTTTTCTTTTCCCACAGGAGCAATTTCTATTCCGTTATTAATTATCACCGTATTGAATTTAGGATGCTTTTCTGGCCCATAACGGGTGATGATTCGTCCATTTAGAGGCCAGGGAAGTTTACCCTGTCGCTCGTTCATGGGGATAAAGGGGTAGGGCAGGGCAATCTCCTGGTTCTGAAGACGAGTCAAGAGTTTCTGAAGTTCGGAAGCGCTTTCTTGTAGTTCAGCCATCATCTGTTGAAATACATTCTTGTTCTTTCTAATTTCCATCAGCAGTTGCTGATTTTTCTGTTCTTCAGCTAAAAGCCGGGATTGGTTTTCCCGAGCCTGTTTCAGAAGAGCTTCATCTTCTGCCTCTTTTTGTTTTAATTCTTGCTCTAGCTGCTGCCAGCGGTCAAGAGTTTGTAGGTAGCTCTGGATTATTTGCCCCTGGTAACGAGCCAGGAAGGTTAGATTCTTGCTTTCCCGGAGAAGAGTCTCCAAATTATTAGCCTTCAAGAAGAAGTACATGAAATCCAGCCGACCAAATTTATAAAGGGTGACCAGAGTTGTTTCCACGGCTTCTTTTTCTTTTTTTAGAGAAAGCTCAGTGGCGGAGATCTTCTGGTTGAGGTCAACTAACTGGTTATAAATCATCGTTCTCCTGAGGCTGATAGCTTCAATTTCATTCTCGATAACGCTTTTGGTTAGTCTGATTTTTTCCAGCTTCGACAGCAGAGATTTTTCCTTTTTTTCTTCTTCTTGAAGACGTGATTTTAGCTGGGTAATTTGCTGGTTGACTTGAGTCAGTCGTTTCTCGATATCGGTCGCCGCAGAAGATTTTTCTTGAGCTAAGAGGAATTGTTTTAATAGAATAAAATTAAGCAGATTGAAAAAGAGTAACCATAAAATCAGGATGGAAAGGGCTTTTCTAATTGATGGCTTTTTTTGGCCGGTATCTTTATCTTGATGTCCGAATGGATACATTCGTTAAACCCTGATAATATTTATCATAATAGATATAAAAGTAAAAGAAGCATTTTTCCAGTTGGAGCAAGGCAAAATGGATCTTAAAGAGCTTGCCCGGCGAATAAGTCAGGAAGTTCTTCGAGCAGTCAAACCAGTTCGCCTGATTGAAGAAAATGTGAAGCGGGAAGGTAAATACCTCTGGGTTGGCGGGGAGCGGATTGACTTAGATGATTATGAAGGGATAAGTATGATAAGCATAGGCAAAGCCGGGGGGGCGCTTTATGAAAGCTTTTGGCCGTTAATTAAAGATCGGTTGAAGGAGGCTGTGGTCACTGGAGTTGATAAATTTGAGGTAAAAAATAACGCTATCTTAATACCGGCAGCTCATCCATTGCCGGACAAGTGGAGTTTAGAGGCCGGGAAAAAAGCTTATCAGTTGGCTCTTTCCCTTAGTGAAAAAGACCTACTGTTGGTTTTGATCTCCGGTGGTGGTTCCTCTCATTTATGCTATCCAGAGTTTGGCCTGGAACTCGAGGCTAAACGAGAAGTCATTGAGCTTCTTCTTAAGGCTGGCGCTGATATAAAAGAGTTGAATACAGTTAGGAAACATCTGTCCCGGATAAAGGGCGGACGACTGGCTAAGGCTGCCTGGCCAGCCAAGGTGGTCAACCTGATAATATCTGACGTCATTGGTAATGATCTGGAAAACATTGCTTCTGCTCCAACCTGGTGTGATTCTTCTACCTTCGCCCAGGCCCTGGAAGTCTTGGCAAGAAAGGGAATTTCCGAAATATGTCCAGCGTCGGCGCTGAAGATTCTTTTAGAAGGAGCGAAAGGCCGGCGGGAGGAAACAGTTAAAAAGGGAGATAAAATCCTGGGAAAAGTTAGTTCATTTATAATCGGAGATAATTTAAAAGCCCTTTATGCTGCCAAGCAAGAAGCCAGAAATTATGGTCTGGAAACTATCATCCTTACTTCGGAAGATAATGGCCAGGCCCGAGAGGCGGCTGAAAAGTATATCCAGCAACTTTCAACTTTTATTCAGAAGGTAAGAGAAAAGAAAAGGGCTTTTTGCCTGCTGGGGGGTGGCGAACTGGTAGTTAAGGTAAAAGGAAAAGGAAGGGGGGGGCGGAACACAGAATTCGTTTTAGCTTGCTTAATTGAGATAATTAAGCAGCGGCAAAAATTTAGTGATTTTGACTGGCTGATTATGAGCCTGGCCACTGATGGGGTAGATGGGCCGACGGATTCGGCCGGGGCCTGGATTTCCTCTGAAATTATTAGCCAGGTTGAGAGGAAAGGATTGGAGCCGGAAAAATATCTGGAAAACAATGATTCCTACAGTTTCTTTAAAGAAGTCGGAGGCATATTGTATACTGGTCCTACAGGCACTAACGTCATGGACGTAAGATTGTTTTTATTAGCCCCACGGAAATAGGCAGAAATTATGAATATGCAGGGATGGTAGTATAGGAGCAGTAATAAATTGGTAATAAATAAAGATAAAAAGATGATATAATAAAAATTATGGAGATGGGAAATGGAAGACGAAAAATGGAAGAAGGAATTAAATCGCTATTTTGAAGATTTGAGAATTATTGAAAAATGCCAGCAGGAGGCCAGAGAACATTTTGATCAATTCTGCGAATTCATTGTGGAGCCAGCCCTGGAGACCTTAGAGGATGAATTGAAGGCCAGGGGAATAAAGATCAAATATTTCCGAGAGAAAAATAAATTTATTCATTTGCAGATTAATTTTCCCAATAGCAAAGTAGATAATTTTCATTATCGAATTATTTTGCCATCCAATTCCCTTGATTTGAAATTAATTCTGCAGACCAAGGGGCGAAAGAACAAGAAATCGCCTTTGGTTTCAAAAGAAAAACCTTTCCGGCCAGAAATCAAACCCGAGGAAGTGCTGAAATTGTCCAAAGATGATATCATTATCGATATCATAAAAGAGCTCAAAGAATTTAATTACGCTGCTCGTACTTCCCCCGATTAGGCGATAAGGTTCAGGGGGGTGTTTTGATTGTTTAAGGGTTTAATATTTAAGCGAAGCTTATAAATTAAATCCGGAAGTGAGAAAAAAAGCGACTATAAGCGTCTTTTTAGCCTTAGCCTTTTTATGATCGGGCTCTTTTTATGCCGCTTTGTTTGGGGCAGAAAGTCAGAGAAAGATTGGCCGATTTGACAGGAAAAGGGAAAAAATATATTTAATCAGCTAACGCCAAATGGAAAAAAGGGGTCTTTTTGTTTTCCTGGCATTTAGGGTAATCTTTCTACTTGGTATCTTGCTGGGATCAGCCCAATTTTTTTATGGTGAAAATCAAGAAATTGCTTCTGGACAGAAAAATTGGCAAAAGGGCCAGTGGTTGAGGGAGCAAGGAAGGTATGAAGAATCGATAAAGATACTGGAAGATGAAATCCATAATAAATCTTATGAGACCAGGCTTATAGAAAAAGCTATCTGCTGGCAAAATATAGCCCTGGATTACTGGAATCTGGGGGAAATAGACAAAGCCCAGAACAGTTTCTTCTTTATCCAGGCATTACTCAAGGACAAGCCAAACGAACCCTTGAATGAATATGCCAGCACCGCAATTGAAATAATAAAGCTGTATAAAGAAGCCAAAGCGAAGCGCCTGCAAGAAAAATATCAGGAATCCGAGCAGCTCTTCCTAAGAGCTATTCAATTATCTCATAACATAGGATTGAAAGAGTTAGAGCTAAAAATCCTTAGACAAATATCGTTCGTTTATTTATATCAAACTTCATTTCAGATTGAAAAATTTTATAAGACATCACAGGAAGCCTTGAAGATAGCGAAAGATATAAATCATTTTTTTGAGATAAGCTGTGCTTTAAATCAATTAGGATTTTATTATTCTTTAAAGAATGATTATAAAAAGGCTTATAATTTATTTTTCGAGGCTGCTAATGTGGCGGAAAAAAGTGGTAAACTCGATAAAATACCTGAATGCTTAGATAATTTGGGAACCATATCTTATTATTTTGGGAATTTTGATCTATCTGAATATTATTATAAAAAATCTTTAGAAATTTATGAAAAAGCTGCCGATATAAAAAATATCGTTTCTTCTCTATCAGCACTTTCTATTTCTAAGTATAAAAAGCAAAAAGTCAATTATGAATTTATAGACGTTAATGATTATATTAAGACAATGCTTATTGCCTTGGAAATAGCAAAGGGATCAAACCAGGGTGAGTTAGAAGCTTCTATATTAAATAATATCGGCTATATATATCTCGAAAATAACCTTGAAAAAGCCGAGGATTATATTAGGCAAGGATTGGAGAGAGGCATAGCTCTCAAAAATAAAAAAGTGATAGCTGCATCCTTAAATAATTTAGGAACAATATATTTTCGGAAAAATCAAATAGATGAAGCAATAAAAAATTATGAGAAATCTCTTTCAATAAGTTTAAAAATAGATTATTGGCCAGAAATCTGGAATGATTATTTGGGTCTAGGTCAATGCTATGAAAGAATCGGCAAATATGAGATGGCACTTAACGCTTATGAAAGGGCTGTAGAAATTATTAATAAAATAAGACAGACGATTGATCTTGATTTTAATAAGATTAGTTTTGATAGAGATAAAAGACCGCTTTATGAAGGTATCATTAGGTGCTTGGTAAGGCTAAGAGAAAAAAATGATTCAAATGTGGATATAAATAATTCGATTTTTAATTTTATGCATAAAATTAAAGCCGTAGCTTTTAAAGATGAACTGGATAAAATGAGCTCTGATAAGCGTAGCCGGGACAATATCGAAGAGCTAAGCCAGACCAATCAACAAATAAGTAAACTTATTGCTGATGCTGAAAATTATAATAATGATGAATTTTCAAGCCGCCTTCTAGAATTGGAATACCGTTATTTTCAGATGCTAAATGAAGTCAATAATAAAAGAATTAATCAGGGAGAAATAGATTATTATCTCAACTTGCATAAGTTTCAAAGTGAGGCTATTGATGATGGCCTAATTTTGCTCGATTATTATTTGGGGCAATCTGAATCTTATTGTTTTTTAATTAGTCAGGATAAATATCAAATAATCAAATTGCCTTCAGCCAGAAACATCGAAAATTCAATTGAGTTATACCTAAAGCTATTGGCTGATCCTTCTATAGAAAAAACTGATCTTTTTACAGCTGGTTTCAGAATAGCTTCTTTACTTATCCCTCCTATAAGTGATCTCGGAGACAAGATAAATTCTTTGGTCATTATTCCAGATGGATTGCTAAATTATTTGCCCTTTGAATCTCTGGTGCTGGAAGATCGCAACGACTTAAATCAGAAAAAGTATTTGGTGGAAAAATTCAGAGTCTCCTATGCTCCGTCGATTCCCGCTTTTTATAAATTTAAAAAATCGCCCAAACAAAATGGCTACCGAAAAGAATTTCTAGGATTTGGCAATCCTTATTATGATCCTAAGGAACAAAAAAGAGCCAGGTCTTTAGCCTTTTTTCTGAAAGGTCAACAAGTTGAAGGCAGATTCAATCTACCTTCTTTATCTTACACCCAGCTTGAAATTAAAGAGATTGCTCGACTATTTCCAGCGTCGAGCTATGATTTGTTTATGAAGAAAAAGGCAACCGAAGATAAGCTCAAAAGTCTCAACCTCAGAGATTATAGGATTTTACATTTTGCTTGTCATGGCCTGGTCAGCGAGAATTTCCCCCAGCGTTCTTGCTTAGTTTTTTCCTTGAGAGCTGGTACGAAAGAAGATGGCTTTTTGACTGTCAGAGAAATTTATAATCTGAAGTTAAAAGCCGAGCTGGTGGTTTTATCTGCCTGTGAAACCAGCCGTGGGGCCATGGAAAAATTGGAAGGGATAATAGGCCTGCCCCGAGTTTTTCTGCTATCTGGCAGCCAAGCAGTCGTCTCTTCTCTTTGGTCAGTCAATGATCACTCGACAGAAGAGTTTATGAAGAATTTTTATAAATATCTGCTGGCCGGAGATTATAAAGATGAGGCTCTAAGGAAAGCCAAGTTAAAGATGATTCATTCTGGAAAATCTCATCCTTATTACTGGGCGCCTTTTATCCTCACTGGCAATTCGGGGAAAATTTACTGAGTAGGCCAATTAACCTTTTTCACTTGAGATTCAATTAACTTTTGATCATTTGAGTAGATGAAAAGTTGCCAGAAAAAAAACTTCTGATTTTTAAGTCTATCAGTCAAATTTTCTGGAAGTTCAAGGGAAGTTTCAGTCAGTCTACCGCTCTTCCATAAAAAGGCCATTTCCTGATCAAATATTTCCACTCGGTAGAATGAGGCCCCAGGGATTGGATTCCATCGCAATTTAACCACTGTTTCACCGGAGGGACTTATATCTTCGATTAAACCGGCCGGGCTCAAATTAACTGTGTTGCCTCGAGTTTCCAGGTCTTTCTGGTGATTGAAAAAAAGTAAGAAACTAAAAATAGTCAACAGCAGCAGAATAGATGAGGCCGTAACTAATTTTCGACTGATTCCAGAGCTAAAGAAAAAGTCCTTTGATCGATGGAAAAAACCATTATCACGGTATTTTTTAAGTATTTTTGTTTCCACCTGACTGGCCAAATTATAATAATTCTTGATGAGCTCAAATTCCTGCTGGCAAGCCGGGCAGCGGATTAAATGGTCAATTATTCTTTCTTTAAATTCAAAAGGAGCTTCGGGAGCAAATGATTTAAGTAGGTCCTCTGGTGTAGGGCATCCTTTCCTGGAGACCGGTCGGTCAGATATCTGGTCCAGCGAGAAAATTGATTTAATTTTTTCTTCCTTTTTTTCCATAATCAAAGCCCATTTCTTTTAAAATTTGCTGCAAGTCGGCCAAACCGCGGTAAAGAAGATTCCTGGTCTTATCCTGGCTGTAATGAAGGTAATCAGATATTTCCAGAAGGTTCATGTTTAATAGATATAATTTAACCACTATTCTTCTGGATTCTATTAATTGTTCCGTAGCTCTAAGAATAAATTCTTTTTTGGGACAGTCCTGATCAAGATAGGGATTGAATTTGGGTTCATTTTCAGAAATTAATTTTTGTCTTTCGGAGATAAATATCTCTTCCTCTTTTCTAACCTTCCTGATCTGGTCAATCACGGCCGACTCCACCACTTTCTTTAAATAAGACGGAGGATAAGTGATGTTTTTCTCATCATCGATGATTTTCCAGATTTTTAGTTTGATCTCCTGAATAATATCTTCTGGGTCGAGGCCGAATTTCTGGAGATTATGCTTAAGGACATGACTGCGGATGAAGCTCGAGAAGTTATTAATGATTTTTTGAAATTCTTTTTCTTTGCGCTTTCTCGATCTCATTGGCCGTTAGCTTTGATGGGATCAACTATAATAGATGCTTTTTGGTCCCTAAATTTCTCATTTCTCAGAAAGTTTTTTATTTTTACCCTTTCCATTCAGGTCCGACTTTTTCAATACTTAAATTATTTTATTTAAGACTTGTTCTAAATCAAAATAATATTTTTTGCTGGTCGAGTTGAGAAATCAGTTTCTTGACACACCTATTGGTTTTAGTTACTATCAAAATAGCTAATTTCATCGAGAAAGCCATAAGATCTGTAAGGTTAAGGTGGATGGCCAGGAACTATAAAAAAAGAAAGAAACAGAGATGGTTGAATTTTTTATTAAGCTTAAGTAGCTTTTTTTTGATTCTGGTAGCCGCGGATAAACTTAATATCATTTCTGGCTGGGCTCAAATTATCACTGAATCAAGTCTTTTGCGAATTTTATTATATCCCTTATTGATATGTTTTGTCTTACTTATTTCTGGAATGATTTTTCGTGGAGTTTTATGGCTTAAATATCGAGCTGAAACCTGGAAGGATTGTGATTGCTTAGAATTGCCTGTTATTTCTGTGGTTATGCCTGCATTCAACGAGGAGAAAGCAATAGCCCGGGCGATAGAATCGGTGCTCTCCAGTGATTATCCTGAAGATAGAATAGAGCTAATATGTGTTAACGATGGTTCTTTAGATAACACCGGAAAAATTCTTCAACAACTAAAAAGAAAATATCCGCGAAATTTAAAAATTATTGACCTAAGAAAAAACCAGGGGAAAAGGAAAGCACTTTACCAAGGTATAAAACAATCTAAGGGGGAAATAATTATCACCACTGATGCTGATAGTCAGGTTCAACGGCGGGCGCTGAAAAATTTGATTCTTCCTTTGCTTAAAGATGCACGAGTTGGGGCTGTAGCCGGGAAAGTAGCAGTTCTTAATGAGAGGAAGAATCTGATGACCCGAATGTTAGCTGCTCAATACTCTCTGTCTTTCGATTTTGGGCGGGCTTACCAAAGCGTTTATGGGGGAGTGGTTTGTTGCCCCGGAGCCCTAAGTGCTTTTAGACGGCCGGCTTTAGATAAAGTTCTGAGAACCTGGGTAAGGCAGAAATTTCTTAGGGTTCCTTGTAATCATGGAGAAGACAGGTCTTTAACTAATCTTATCTTGAAAAAAGGCTACTTGGTTAAGTATCAATCTAATGCGGTTGTTTATACCAGGGTGCCTGAAAAGTTAGGTCAGGTTAACCGGATGTACCTGCGCTGGACCAGGAGCTCGGTAAGAGAGTCCTGGCTATTTGCTCGCTACCTGCTTATGTCAGAGAAGAAAAAATATTATCTATTGCCAGCAGTTGATTTCTTTTTTCAGCTGATGCTTCATCCGCTTCATCTGATGCTGGTGGGGCTTTTAATATATTCATTTTTAATTAGACCGGAGTTTATTTTTCCTCAGCTTCTTTTTCTGGTAATTCTGGCTTCGGGCCTAAGTATAAATAATCTTAAGACGCTAAAAAACTTAAGGTTTCTTTATACCATTCCCCAGGCATTATTTACGTTCTTTTTTCAGTGGTGGTTAGTCCCTTATGCAGTTATTACCGTGCGTGATCAGAACTGGCTTACTAAATAGAAAGTTTTTTATTACCGGTGAATCCGGTGGTTTGATTTTCTCCTCAGGTAAAAGAATGACGAAACAATCAGGCCAATTAAGGTAGAAGCAATTGCCAGGAGAGGGGTATGATAAGAACTTCTGAACACTCGGGAAGAGCCATCCCCACTGAGGATGAAAGTGGCCCAGTAGTAAGGATGGGAAACAACTCCGGAATCAATCATTTCTAATTTGACCTTCCTTAGGGCTTCTGCTGTTGTCTTCCCGGATTTAAGATGAAAATAAAATCTTTCCATGAACTGGGAGGAAACTTGGTCATTAATTGTCCAGAGGCTCATTAAAACTGAAGAGGCCCCAGCGAAAAAGAAAGCCCGGCTAAGCCCTTTGATTCCTTCCCCCCTGATAAACTGACCCAAGCCAGTCTGGCAGGCAGAGAGAACAACTAAATCAGCATTTAGTTTTAAATTTAATATCTCTCTCATTTGTAAAAAGCCATCTTCAGCCGGATCATTATCGAGAGTAAGGACAATGGCTGATCGGGCGGGCTTCTGGTCATCAATTAATCCGTGCGCGGCGAAATGGATTATTTTGTAGTCAGAGAGGTTGGCGCTTTTGACCAGGTCTTCGGTCGCTTTCTCTCGCTCGAGGATGGTGGCTTTAGGTATGAGGTTTGAAATTCGTTTTATTTCCTCGTGAGAATATTTTAATCGATAAAATTTAAGATCGGCCAGAGTATAAAGGTCCTGGAATATCGCCTTGGTCGATAGCTCAGGGTATTTTTCTTCAAGCTCGCCATAATAAGGGTCACCCACGGCAAAAAGGTTTTGCTTGGGCTTACTTCGGTTTTTTCTATTTTGATGACGGGCCAGCTCTCTTAAAGAAGAAAGCGACGGGGCATAATAAACTGTATAATGCCTTATCAGCCAATCAACAGGCTGGTGGGTGACCAGGAGGGTTTCAAAAGGCAAAAGGTTAAGGATGTCATCAGGGATGATAATCAGATTTTTAATTCCTTCAATCATTCCAGGCTCAAGCAACAATCTGTACAATTCCTGGCCGGATTGGAAATCATGGTTATCTGTATCAGAAATAGCTTTACGATGGTTGATTACTTTTTTCCTTAGTTCGCTCTGGGCCGGTATCGAATAGACTTTCAATCCTTTTTTGGTCAGAGCAAAAGCATAAGCCGAGTCTTTGCCGACGATAAAAGTAAATACGGCGGTTTTAGAATCAACAAATTCTCTATTAGCCTGGTCGTAAGTTATTATTTCGGGGTAAGTCAGTTTAGCGTAATTTGGGTTTTGAGAGCGAATTTGCCTTCGAACATTGTCCAGCTTATCTTCCAGATTCTTAACTTCTTTTAAGATATTATTTCTTTCTTCCTCGCTAAGCTCCGGTCTAATTAGTTTAGTATAAAGTTTGGACATATCGCTCATTATTTCCTTTTCCTGGTTGATCAGCTTGATATCGGCCGGGGCTTGCTCACTAATTTTGGAAGATTCGATGCTGTCGAGGAAAGACCGAGCCTTAGCCCTTTCTATAAAGCCGAAGGCTTCATTTAGAGAAGCCTGGCTTAAATGATTATTATTGGTAGCAATCAAGAGATCAATCAGATTGTGGTAGGCATCAAGTCTTTTATCAGTTCCTAAAAAACTGGCCTTATCTTCTTCCATGCTCAGCTTTGATCTGAGGCTTTCAATAATATTAATTGAATTGAGATAATAGAACCGGCTTTCACTTATTTTCCCTTGTTTCCTCAGCAGATTTCCTTTTTCTAAATAGCTTTCCCAAAGTGTGCGGTTTTCATTTTCAGATAAGGCTAAGTTGATGGCCTTGTCGTAATAAAGAGAAGAATTTTGGTAATCCCCAAGACGGGCATAGATAATTCCTATATTGGTATAAATTGAAGCCAGGTAAGAATTAAGCTTAAGTTGCTCAGCCAGAGCTCTGGCTTTATTTAAATAATAGAGAGAATCAAGATTTTCATCGAGATGAGCCTTCAATGAGCCGATGTTATTAAAAATAGCCACCTGAAATTGCTGGTTTCCGGTTGCCTCAGCGGCAGAAAGCGCCTGGTTAAAATAATCGAAAGCCTTATCTAAATCATCCTTATTTCCCTTATCAATGCCAATTTTCTTGTAAGAGGTAGCCAAATTGCTAAGGGTAGCCGAATAATATGGATTTGATTTATCTCTTTCAATTAAACCTAATGCCTCTTTGAAATATTCAATCGCTTTATCATAATTCCCAATGTTGATGTTAACTACGCCGGCATTATAATAAGCATCAAAACGAACGTCTGATGGCAGATCAGTTCTTGCTGATAAAAGGACAGCGTTATTAAAATTTTCTATGGCTAAATTTAGGTTGTCAATTAACGAATAATAGTGGCCTAGATTATTTAATGTGATAATTTCCTCAATTGGATTATTAATTGAATTGGCTATCTTGTTTGCTTTTAGGATACATTCGAAATATTGTTGAACCTTATTAAGATCTAGATAAATAAGGCCCTGTTGCCTTAAAGATTTTATTTTTAGAATGTCATTTTTAATTTCATCGCAAACAATAAGAGTTATCTTGAATTCTTCTAAAGCTTTTTCGTATTGCCCTATCTGTTTCAATTTTTTGGCAGTATTGTAAGTATTGATAATTTCTAATGATTTCTGGCAGAAGTTGGTTGTTTGTTCATCTCCCGACAACCTGGCCAGTTCTAGACATTGTATGTAATATTCTTGAGCCTCTGAAAGCTTTCCTAAATTGGCATATACGTCAGCCAACTTAAGGGTAGCTGTTTTTTTGTTATCCAGTGTTCTAGCCAGCTTGAGACTCCGATTCAGACTTTCTAAAGCCTGTTCATATAGACCCTCTATCTGAAATTTTTGGCTTTCATTTAAAAGTTGAATAAAACTACTAGGTGTTTTATTGAGGGTTGGTCTCGTTTGGGAAAACAAAAACAGGGGGATCAGGAAAATAATAAATAGCGAGCATGGAAAATTGGTAAAATTTTTCAACTGAGCAAACCTCTGAATATAATAAAAACATCATAACCTTTTTTGTCAATGATCTAAAGAGGAGAAAATAGAGGTGAGGAATCTTTCAATTCCTCACCTCTTAAGGTGAGATAAAAATATTTTTAAATTATTAACAAAATAATAAGTCTTTATTAGTCTCTATTCTCACCACTCGGTTTTGTTCCAATAATAATATCAGCGGTCGGTTTCAGGGTCTTCTTGGTGGTGACAGTGCTGGAAGCAGCTGACTTATTCCCGGTATCAATAACGCTCCCCAGGAATGGGAAAATAGAAACTAAAAGATTCATCGGTTTCTGAAGCAAAAGCCGATCGTCCCGGGTAATCTTTTTTTCTGCCGCATACATTGCCGGAACCAGGCTAATGGCAAACACTAAGCAAACAACGATAGCAATAGCTTTGGTTAAAGATTTACGCATGGTAAAAACCTCCATTTAATGAAATTAGCTTGGAGGAATGACAGATTTAGAGGGACTGAATTTGTTAAGCCAATACCCCCTGACTCTCATTCTCATCCAAGGCGCATAAAAAATTTAAAACTAAAAAAAGAAAATGTCAAGAAAAATTTTTGTCAAAGGGAAAAATAATTTAGTTATTATCTGTTATTTAAAGAAAAATTGGATTTCAAATTCAGCCGTCTGAGGGCTATCTGACCCATGAACAGCATTCCTTTCGATTGAGAATCCGAATTCACGCCTTAAGGTTCCGGGCTTAGCCTGAGCCGGATCGGTAGCTCCCATCACCTCTCGCCAGTGCTTGATGGCCTCTTCTCCCTCGAGGAGAAGGACCACTATTCTCCCCGAGGACATAAATTCAGTGAGGCTATTATAAAAAGGCTTATCCTTATGGACATAATAAAATCTTTTAGCTTCATCCTGGCTCAAATGGACCATTTTCATTTTTAGGATTTCAAATCCTTCATCTTCAATTCTTTGAATTATTTTGCCTATAACCCTCTTTTTAACTGCATCTGGCTTGATTATGGCCAACGTTTTTTCCATCTTTTTCTCCTGTTTGGTTCAAATCGCGGCCTCTGGCCTAAATTTTACATATACTTCAAATTTGATTGCTGGTCAACCATCAGCTTTAATTTAGCTGTCTTATTTTAGGCTTTTTACCTATTGTTATATTTTATAAGTTATTTATTAAAAGTCTTTCAATTATCAAGTCCCGATTAATTTCAGAGTAATTCTTTTAAGGACGCTGATACCATCAATCATTAATTTTATCAATAAAAAATCCAGCTTTATTAGTTTGACAAAAAATAGGATTCTCCTTTTCTTTTTTTAAAATTCCCAGATTTTTTTGACTTGTAATCTTCCTGACTGTAAAATGAAATAAATTTGGAAAAAGAAATGAGTGAGCCCTCAGAACTGGAAAATTATGAACTATTAAAAAGCTATGCCCTGGATTTTCTCGGGCTGGATTTATTCGGAGTGGCTGATGTTACCAGTATTAGAGGCAGTTTTCTTCTTCCCTCGACTTTGGTCAGCCGCTATGATTATGGCATATCCTTAGGGAAAGAAGTTTTTTTGTCGGTCCTTGATGACCTCAAGGATGCTCCGACCCTACTTTACTTTCATCATTATCGCCAGTTAAACTCTTTTCTTGACCGGGCCGCTTTGCAACTGGCCTCGTTTATTACTGCTCGGGGATACCTGGCTCTGCCAATAGCTGCATCTCAGGTGATCGACTGGAAAAATCAAAAAGCTCATCTATCTCATAAGAAAATTGGAGAATTAGCTGGAATTGGTTGGCTCGGACGCAATAATCTTTTAGTCAATCCTCGCTTAGGTTCCAGATTTCGCTTGGTAACGGTATTAACTAATCTGCCTCTTAAAACTGATCAGCCTATACCTTTTAGTTGTGGTGATTGCCATCGCTGCCAGCAGGTTTGCCCGGTTCAGGCGATTAAGGAAAAGCCCTCGGAGTTTGATCATTTGAGCTGCTTTGAAAAACTCAAGGAATTTCGGAACCGCGGCCTCGTCGGCCAATATATTTGCGGTCTTTGTGTGAAAGCATGTTACGGACAGAAAAATTATCTTTACTCCAAATAAATTTTTGCTTTCCCAGTGATAATATCATTGCCCGGCTGAGGATAAGCATCCTAACCTTGGATTTTAATTCATAAAGAAATAAAAATAATCGAAAAAGATTTTTAATATTTTATGTTCGGTTTTTTATTTAGGCAGATTAATCAGTTCACCCTCGCCCGATTAGCTCTCAAAATTCCTCAGCCGTTAAACTAATAAATCTAATCTATTTACTTGATTATCAGTCCTAAAAAAATCATTTTATCGGGCTTTAGAGATCAGATCTTTTTACAGGGGAGCCAGATTTCTGTCTTCAGGTTTTCGGGTGAGGTCTTAGAGGGATCGGAATCAAGATATCTTTCGAGAATTGGTCCATTCTGAACGTAGCCATTATCTTCGAGCCACTGTCTCATTTTCAAAATTGTTTCGCCCGTTTTTTCGTAAGGTCCTTCATGCACCCCGACAGCTACCTGAGTAAAGGTCCATTGCTTTTTCTGAAGCGGAGCCTGAACAAAAGCTTGCTGATCAATCGGAAAGCCCACTTCCCACTGAATGTTATTTGGGTCAGAAAGAGTCGGGTCACCGTGAAAGATGCCAATCATGGAACCGGTGGGATAGATATTTTGGCTCTGCATATATTGCATCAGCTCTCCAACAGCCGATTGAATATCAGAAAAAGAACCCTGGCGGCTTAAAGAGCAATAAACAAAGGGTTCGACCTCCCTTATTTCCACCTTCCCCGGAGGCGGAAGCTGCTGGGCTGATAATTGGGGTACAGCCGAGGAAATGATTAAGCTAAGAATTAAGGTCAAACCTAAAATAAAGTTAAGTATTTTTAGGCGGTTGTTTTCCATATGCTCTCCTTTAGCTTATGCCTTTTTTATTTTAGCATTTTATCAGAAAGGAAAAAATAATTTCCTTTTTTCCTTAAAGCTAAAAATTGCTTTTCTGATTAAATTAAAACAGACCTTATTTATTGGTTACTTGGCTGCTAACATACTGCAAATAAAAAAGATAAATCGCTCGTGACAAAATCTCTGCACAAAAGATGTGCATTTTATTACAACTTATTGATTTGACAAATGATAATTAAATTTCGGTCTGAGATTTCCACAAATTTTTGCACAGGAATTGTGGAAAAGTTTTATTTATTTTTTCTTGACATACCGGTCAAACCATTCGATCATTTCTGCCAATACATCCAGCACTGATTCTCGAGCCGAGTAAGAGTGGCTCTCATAGGGAAGCATTACCAGGCGGGCTGTTCCTCCGAGCCCCTTAATGGCGGCAAATAATCTCTCGGATTGAATGGGAAAAGTTCCAGAATTGTTATCCGCTTCGCCATGAATTAGTAGAATCGGCTCATTGATTTTATTGGCATACATAAAAGGAGATACTTTCCAGTATAGTTCTGGGGCTTCCCACAGAGTTCTTCTTTCATTCTGGAAACCGAAGGGGGTTAAGGTTCTATTATAAGCTCCGCTCCTAGCTATTCCGGCGGCAAATAGGTCTGAATGAGCCAGTAGGTTGGCGGTCATAAAAGCTCCATAGCTGTGGCCTCCGACTCCAATGCGCCGGCGATCAGCTATTCCCATTTGATCAAGAGCGTCGATAGCCGCTTTGGCATTAGCCACAATCTGAGGAATAAAGGTGTCGTTCATGGTCTTGGGATCGCCAATTACCGGCATTTGAGCATTATCGAGAACCGCATAGCCCTGGGTCAGGAAGAATAGCTCGCTTGGACCGCGATATATGGTAAAACGGTAGGGTGAGCCACGGACCTGGCCGGCGGTCGAAGGGTCATTATACTCCATGGGGTAAGCCCAAATAACAACGGGCAGCCTTTCACCTGGTTTATAATCTGTCGGCAAATAGAGCGTTCCAGAAAGCTCAACGCCATCATCTCTTTTATATTTAATCAACTGTTTTTTAATCGCAGTGAGTTTTGGAGCGGGATCAGGGAAGTTAGTCAGTGCGGTCCGTTTTTTTCCCTTTAAGTCTACCAAAAAATAATTAGGGGGAAGGGTAGGTGATTCATAAGTGGAGATTATTTTGTCCCTTCTATTTCCATAAAAAGAGATAAAATTTTCATACACTCCCTGTTCGCAGCGAAATAGCCTGGTCTTTTGTAAAGTTTGAAGGTTAAGTTTATCCAAAAATGGTCGGTCACCTTCAGGAGAAGAGCCGCTGCCGCCCAGATAAATAAAATCGCCTTCCTGAAGAGCCACCCGCTCTCCATTTGGCGCCTGGACCATAACCGGTCGGCCTGGATCATTATATTGATCCTGGATACTCAGATCGAAAATCTTTTTCTGAAAGCCAGGCCGATTGGTATCAAACCAATAGGTTGTCTGCCATCTTTTTTTCCATTCATATTCAGAAACTAATCCCTGACCGCTTTTGCCCAGCCAAATAATATCTCTATATCTTTGCGGTAATTTAATGATTTCGACCGGCTCCAGGGTGAAAGGAGCGCTTAGGGAAAGAATCTTATCTCTGAAGGGAACATTTTTTTCTGGATCTCCCTCATCAAGAGCTTCAACCCAGATTAGAGTAGCGGGTTTAAGAGGCTGCCACTCAAAAGATCTCGGTCCCTTCGGGACACCATTTCTGGGCACTTCTTCAGCCGCCGGGAGATCAGCCATTACTTTTATCAGGTTACCGTTCGCCTCCCAGATTTCTATATCATGAGTGAAAGAACTATAAGGGACGCTGTAAGAAAAGGGCCTCTTTATTTTTTTTACCAGAAGATATCGACCATCAGGAGATGGAATGGCAAATTCGTAAATACCCGGTTCTCCTATTCTGATCAATTCACCCGTGTTTAAATTGAACCGGTAAAGCTGAGTGGTAGCGTAATATTCAAATAGCTTTTCATCGAAAGCTGTTTTAAGCAGGTCTTGGAAAGTGGGAACTGAGGCATACTTCCCAGAAGTTTCCTGGACATCGGGTCCTACCGGAACTCTGGGAGCAACTGGTTCTGGTCCTCTATTTTCAGGATTACTGAAGACTATTAAGCTCTGGCTGTCAGGCGACCAGACAAAGCCTTTGGTTAAAATGGCATTCAGGTCGGGTCCATAAATTTTTCTGGCTTTTCCTGTTTTTATGTCGGCCACCCAGAGCTCTAAACCATTATTCAGGTATTTTTTAAAAGCCAGGAATTTTCCATCAGGTGACCATTCAGGCAGACTGTAAGCCGGTTCCTCGGGGACATCTATTCTGATTTCCTTTCCCGATTTTATTTCTTTCAGGACAAACTTAGTAAAATAACGTAGAGTCTGTTCACTGTTATTGTGAGGGGTTATTCTTATTCCGGCTAATCTGTAAAAAGGCTGGCTGACTACGGAAATAGAGGGCATCGATTGGTAGTAATTTAAAAGCATTATTTGCCTGGAGGGATCCAGACTAACCAGGGGGAGAGGTGGGGCATCAAGAATTTCGATTATTTCTTTTGGAGGCAGTTTGTAAGGTTGTTGAGCCAGCGTAAAGCCAAAACCTAAAAATAAAAAAATAGAAAAAAATAGAAATAAACCCGAAAAAGCTCTCCTTCTCATAAAGGCCTCCTCCATTTTTTATCAGATATTTTTATAAATCATTAGGGGAGTTTATTCAACGAGATTTTTTGGTTGTTGGCCGGGAGCGTTATGGCTCTAATCTAAAAAGTGTAAGGATGAAAAAAAGCTGATTAATTAACCGGCTAAAAATAAAGGAAAGCTGGCCAATTAATTCAGCTAAATTGGTTTTTAGGGTTGTTCATCTTATTCCATTGGAGGTAGCTAATCGCCTTCGCTAATTTTTATTCGACCGGTTATAGCTATGGTAATCAGCCTCAGACCGCTTTCATTTTTAACTTTCACTGTTGCCAGGTTAGAAACTGTACCCTGGGGATAAAATACTGGAGAATTATTAGCTGAAATTTCTACTCCTTCAAGAAGTTGCCTGGTCCTGGTAATCCAGTTTGCTTTTTCAGAATCATATTCTTCAAGCAAGCAAAAGTTCTGGACAAAACTGACTTTCATTGGTACCTGGCGGTGTATAGAGCGAAATCGAGCAAGGGTTAATTCAGAGCATATTTTTTCTGCCGCTTGGTCAAGCTGATATTTTTTATTGTTATTTTTAAATGAAAATCCGAGAAGCAGCAACATCGCCATAACGCAAAGAACGAAAGTAGTTTCGAGCAGAGAGAAACCATTCCTCTTTTTTGTTGCTTTCATTTATTAAACCTCCATTCATCTAATCTAAAATTATTGAGGACAAGTAGTGGCCTTTCGGAATAGACATTGAAATCAGGCTGATGGCTGCGGCTCACTGTCTCGTCATCTGGGTGAAATACAGTTAGAGAATTTGAATTAAGGTCCAAGCCGGTAGCAGAAAGGCTACCTATTATTTTTGTTTCGGACGCTGACTTGGAAATCTTAAGCCCCTGGCCTCCGGCAATTAAGAAAGCAGAAATAACCTGGTCTCGGTAATTCTCATTAACCAGGTTTATTCCGCCATCAATTATCTCTTCTGACTGGAAATCCTTTCCCGTAGACCAAATAGTCAGCTGGGATTGCCTGCTTTTAAGATAAGGAAGTCCGTTTCGCCACTCCAGTCCCTGCGGAGTCAGGCTGGAAGTTATATTTATTTTTCCTGAACACACCAGGGTTAATTTTACTCCCGGAATAAAAGCCGGAACCTCGGTTTCCGAAGTAACTAAATACCCATCGGGCGCAGGCTGTCCTGAAGCCAGGGATTCAACCTGGCCATTTGCCATAATTACTGGAATAGGCAAGAGATCGAACGATAAAGTCTCGTTTGGACTATAAAAAAAGGTTTTTGCCTGACCCGGATCAAATTTTAGCAGCCAGCGTTTTTCGGCCTGAGTAAATTGAACTAACTGGTAAGTTCCCTCTACTCCCAGAAGGATCTCATTAAGATCGCCTTGAACATATAGTCCCCCGAGACCAAGGTCATTTTTAATCAGATACACTCCATCGGGCACAGGTTTATTCCCGGGTTCAAGGCCCAGCGCCTGGCGAAGAAGCCAATTAGGTAAATGGTCGGGCCTTAATATTTTAAGTCCCCTGGAAATAATAGGAAGGGCATCATCCGGAATGAACGGTCCACTCATAGCAATCGGTTTTTCCGGGCTAAAGTTATTCTTATCAGTTGAAATTATCTTTATCCTTTCGTTGTTTTCATCTTTAGCTCTTGATTTTTCGAACGTTAGGGCAACTTGGTTCAACGGCAAATAGCCAGCAAAAAACGACAAAGAAAGGGACACTCCTTCTACTGTTTTGCCATTGAATCCCTGGATATTCCCTCTGGAATTTAATTCTATTTCAAAGATGGCCTGGAGATACTGATCGTAATTATCAAGCCTGGTAAGTTGCCCGGTAGAAGCAGTTTCCCAGCTCATCCTGGAAGTTTCTTCGTGTGCTTGGTTTAAAGCTTCGGTCAGGAGGGGATAAATTAAATCAATCTTTCCGGCTTTAAGTTGCAGTTGGAGCTGTTGAAAAAGTTCATCTCCGATTTCAGCGCCGCCATATAAATCCTGGCACTTGTTTTCTATTTTCTCCCAAGCCTGCTTAATTCCATTCTCGGCGGCATATGCACTCAGCCGATTTGTTTTCCTTATGCCTTGAACCTCGAGAAAAATCTGTGAGTTAAGGAGAAGGCCAAGGCTCAGCACGATAAATAAGCTCGACAAAAGAAAACAAACGATTAAAGCCGAGCCTTTCCTTATATCTATTTTTTGGCCTTTTGGGCTTAAATGGCTGGCAAAAGAATTATTCGCTGCTTTCCTTGGATGCCTCAGGTGCCACTGATTATCATCATGGTAATCCTGTTCTTTCTTATAACCAGCTTTTTTGCATTTAATTTCTGCTCTGCAAAAAAGCGGAGCTTTTTTAAAAAAGGTTTTTCGGGAATAAAACGAGATCATAAGCTTTCTCCTTAGTTTTCCCTACTATTAATTTGGCCGAGAGGAGGTTTTTCGCCTGGTCATAATCGGTTTCAAATTGTTGCGTTTCTTCGAGCAGTGGCTGACCGGAACCATCATTTACTTTCCGCCTGAGAATGCTTTGCTTTTCATCAAGATAAATTTCAACTTTTTCCAGCACTAAAATTTCGCTTTCAGAACAGTCATAGGCATAAGTTAAAGCCGGCGAGATAGTCATTGTGTTACCAAAAAAGGAAATTATTGTCAGCATCTCCCCCTGTTGCCTGTTCTTTATTACGATTTGTCTTCCTTTTTTCAGTAAGGAGTTTAATTCAGAATCAGGAGCGACTTTTATAGAGTTAGTGCCCAAGGCCAGATTTTCCTGGATTTTAATAGTTTTTTCTTTTGAAAAAATTAGCAGATATGAATTTTTAGCTTCTATGGGCTTAAAGTCTTTAACTTCCACTTCAAGATTCAACCCAGCTCCAGCTTTTTCCAGATCCTCGCGCATTTTTTCCAGGGCGGTTACGGCCAGCAGAATTGATTCATGTTCTTCATTGAGCTTATTTAAAATTTTCTTTGCCCGAATTAATATTTCGGTGGCCGAGGCCAGAATGACCAGGCTCAGGCTTAAACTCATCAGGCATTCAATAATCGTAAAGCCAGATGATAATTTTAAATTAAGCCTCATTTTTTGCACTTTCTCCTTATTTCTCCTTAAAATTGAAGACTTTCGGAAAGGAAGAAAGCAGCGGTAGTAGGTGGCCTGGTGGATTCTTTTCCTGTTCCCGGGTAAAGTTTAAGCAAAATTTTTTTGAGATTGTTTTTTTCCTCAGATATTTCCCATTCCAGAAGAAACATCCGGTCTGAATTTTTATCTTTAATGATTTCCCGGTAATTTCCAGGTAAAAGGGCCTGATCTTCAGGTCCGAGGCTCTTAAAGGTCTCTATTTTTTCCGAGATAATATCAGTTGCTGTCCGGTGAAACTCGGCTTTTTGCTTTAACCAGAGAGAATAGCAGAGCATTTCAGCCAATCCCACCAGGAGAAAAAACGTTATCGACATGGCTATTAAAATTTCTATCAGGCTGAATCCAGAGAGCCGTTGAGTTTGTAATTGTCTAAATCTTCTAATAAAGGAACCTCTTGGAAAAAAGAAAGCTGTTGGCCTTGGGCTAATTCTGATTTTTGGCGGTGGCAGCCTATTAGGTAGATTATTGCTTCGAGTCGCCTTGCTACTCATTGCTCTCTTATTTTCAGGATGGCCAGTGGAACTTTCTTTATTGAAGGGATTGATTATCCTGGCGACCATTTTTTGCCTTCCTTGGATTGCTGTCTTTTGGTTGCGGAATGCTTCTGATTTAAATTTAAAGCCGCTCATAATTTTTCCTTTTCTTTTTTTTGTTTTTTTGTTTGCTTTAAATAAAAGCAAGCAGTGTGCCATGTAGATTGGCGAAATTTTCCCCCGTTTTATGATATTTTTTATTTTTTAATGTTACCAATTGTTGACTAATGCGTTGATTTTTAATAAATTATCGTCAACAAAAGTTTACTTTGGAATATTTAAAAAATTTTTTTATCCCCACTTGACAACTAAACGAAATCTCTCTATATTATATGAGCCTTTTGGCAGTCGATAAACACATCGTCAAAATTAAAAAATAAAGAGAAGCCAAAAGGAATTTCTTTCTCGGGATAGAAAGAAATCAGTTCTTTGAAAGAAAAAGCGGAGCGACCAGCGATCGATCTTTTCTGTTTAAACTCACCAGACTAGAACTCGCAAGAGTTCTTATAACTGGAGAGTTTGATCCTGGCTCAGAGTGAACGCTGGCGGCGTGCCTAACACATGCAAGTCGGACGGGCTAACGCTCCGCGTTA
>PNJE01000060.1 GCA_002877915.1 Candidatus Aminicenantota bacterium | reverse complement strand
GAGTGTCCGGCTGAGATTGAAAGGCCAGGTGTTGGGAAGCCCAGCCGTAAGGTAAACTCTATCTCGTCCTTCACCAAGGGGAACTAAGTTTTCCAGCTTAATTTTTTCTGAGGAATGATTTTCCAACCTCAAGCTCAGGGCTAAGCCTGGATAAGGGGAATCTTTCCTCTTCAGGGTAGCTTTAATTATTCCACCTATTTCCAAGCTGATCGGCTGAATTTCGGATTGGCCGGTGATAACGGCTAAGTAACCGGCAGAAGATATTGGCCGCCCCGTGTAACTCGTGACGAGATTATCTTGTAAAAGAAAGCTAAAAAGGGGAGTCGGGGAAGACAGATTTATTTCCTGACCATTGGATAGTCTTATCTTTTGAAGCTGCAAGCCATTCTCCTGAGATAGACTTAACCCGAGCGAGGTCAATTTAATTTGTTCAGATTGTTTGGAGGTTATTTGAGCTTTTAGGCGAGGGGGCCCGATTAAAAACAACAAGGGGGAGAAAATAGAAAATATTAATAAGGTTTTAGAAATTTTTTTAAAAATCATGGTACCTGTTTCTCCCTGACTTCAATCGAATCATAAGGCTTTCTATTTTAAGGCCATATTTTAAATCGCCCATAATTGTAATTTTTACTTGTTTTGGAGAATAAAACAAGTTTATTTTCTGGCTGATTATTTGGGGTTTAAGTTTTAATTTGAACTTGAAAAATAGACGATTATGGTAGAATATAAAAAGAATAACTCATTCATCGGACTAAACTTAATTTCTTGGTGGCTTGAAGATAGAAGGAGAATTTATTTTTGCCTTTTAATTGAAGACCTTAAAAGCTTTAGTAGCAAAATTAATCAGGTAAAAAATTTATAATTTTATAAATTGGCTCAGGAGGAAAAGATGCTGGAATTTGGTCTTAAAAAAGAACCTAACGCTAATATAACCTATGATGTTATTATTCTGGGAGCTGGCCCAGCTGGCTTGACCGCGGCCATTTATACTTCTCGTTCTTTGCTTAAAACCCTGGTAATTGATCCCGCTCCTGCTGGGGGGTTGGCTTCAACCACTGAAATTCTGGAAAATTATCCAGGTTTTCCTGATGGGATTAAGGGGCCGGAACTAACTAAAGCCTTTAAAGTACAGGCGGAAAGATTTGGAGCCGAAGTTCTCGAGACCACGCCAGTTAATTCAGTTGAGCTTTCAGGCCAAGAGAAGGTAGTGGCCACAGATAAAGGTTCTTTCAAATCAAGGTCTATAATTATAGCCTCTGGCACGCGGTACAAAGAAATCGGAGTTAAAGGCGAAAAGGAATACCGAGGAAGAGGGGTTTCTTATTGCGCCACCTGTGATGCTCCCTTGTTCAAAGGCAAAGATATTGTAGTGGTCGGATGTGGCAGTTCTGGTATCCAGGAAAGTCTCCATCTTCTAAAATTTGTCAATTCTATTACCCTGGTAGAGTTTCTTCCTCATATGACGGCTGAGCCTATTCTTCAGGAAAGAATAAAAAAATATAACAACGTGACTTTTTTATTGAGGCATCGGGTGACAGAAATTTATGGAGACAGGACAGTCAGAGGGGTTAAGGTTGAGGACCTTAAGACCGGGATAAGTAAGGATATAAAAGCCGAAGGCGTTTTTATTTTTGTCGGTTTAATTCCCAACGCTGAACTTTTTAAAGACCTGGGAAAAGATCGCTATGGCTTTATCCTAACTGAAGAAAAGACCTTAAAGACCAACCTGCCCGGAGTTTATGTCGCCGGGGATGTCAGAAGCAAAATCTTGAGACAGGTAGCTACGGCTGTAGGCGATGGTGCCCTGGCGGCTTATTCTGTCAAGCAATATCTTGATGAGCTGGAAGCAAAAAATAACTAGAAATAGGTAAGTTGAATTTCAGATCATATTTTCTGCTCAATATCTAAAATCGGTCAGGAAACTGTGGGTTAAAGACAGGTTCTACCAGCTTCAGGAAGCAGTCTTATGCTGGCCATTTTTTCTTGGCCGGTGCAATCTGAAGGTTATATTTTTCTGACGGTCAATAATAACATGACCCCCGATAGGCACAGCCATCAAATCCCGAGGAATGTTATGCCCGAAGTTAGAAACAGAGAGAATCGTCAGGGGATTCCCCCTGGCTTTCCTTTTTCTGATAACATCCTGTAGATAATTTTTTATAAACAATAAGCCTTCTTTTTGCACCTGCCGGTAATTATGGTTTTTATTGTAATAGGCCAGGGAGCCGATCACCACCCCTTTAATTTCATTAAAAACTTTATGCCTTCTCAGAGCGGCCAGTAATCGGTGGAGGTCCTCGACGTCTATCTGAACATCTTCGAAGAAAAGAATATGTTTTTTCCAGTTAAACACCGGCGGCTCGCGGCGGTTGAGATAATTAACAAAAGTCGAAAGATTACCTCCTAAAGGAATGCCAGAAAGTCTCCTCTTGGGTGGCTCGGTCAACCAGGCAGAGCCGTGGTAGGAAATAGGTTCATCGTTAAGCAAGCTGGCCATTTTTTTGAGATTCCCCTGCCCCAGGCGAAGAGTGGGGAAATATATTACCGGTAGATGAGAATGGTAATAGATATCATTCAACAGGAAAGTAAAATCAGAAAAGCCAATGAAGATGGGCTTCCGGCTCCTGATTACCTGGTAATCTTTTTTATCTATTTTAAAAGCTATATCTTCGGCTCCGGTTCCTCCAGCTACGGAAACAACCAGATCAGCATTTCTTATGGCCTGCTTGAAGTTTTCAGCCCGGTCTTCAAGGGAAGCGGTCACGTGATCAATTAATTCGTCGCTGGAAAAAAGATAGGGACTTAGGTCAACTTCTACCGTTCCCAGTATCTTTTTCAGGCGGGAAATAGTTTTATTAACCAGGCCTTTCTCGCTTCTGGGCAGGCAAGTAGAAGGAGCTATGAAACTTACCTTTTTTATTTGAACCCCATTCATGGCGGGTCAAATCCTCACGGCTTATAATTAGTTAATTAAGACTAACAGAAAACCGAGTCTTTGGCAAGATTTAAGCTTAAAATTACGACCAGAAAGCCTGCTGCAGGTAGCTATTTTATTGATAATAAAATAATTAGGAAGATTGAAAAGTCTGTAAGATTTGGCCGATTTCTGATTGGCGAATCTTTTTGAGAGCCCGGAGCTCAATTTGGCGAATTCTCTCTCTGGTTAGCCTGAAAAGGCGCCCGATTTCTTCCAGGGTATATTCATGACCGTCTTCCAGGCCATACCTCAGACTTAAAATAGCTTTTTCCCGGTCATTAACAACAGATAAAGCCTTCCTTATATTTTCTTTTAAGCTCAATCGGATGTATGAATCAACCGGGTCATGAGCCTTGGCGTCCTCTATAAAGTCTCCAAGAAAAGAATCGCCGGCGTCATTAATCGGGGTTTCCAGGGATATTTCTTCCTGAGAAAGGGTGAGCATATCCAGAATTTTATCGCTGGTCAAGTTCATCTTTTTAGCTACCTCTATTTCGTTCGGCTCGCGTCCTTCAGCTTGATAAATCTGCTGGGTTACTTTTTTCATTCTCTGGAGAGTTTCCACCAAGTGAACTGGCATTCTGACGGTTCGGGCCTGGTCAGCGATGGCCCGGGTGATAGATTGTCTAATCCACCAGGTAGCATAAGTAGAGAATTTGTGGCCCCGATGATAATTAAATTTTTCAGCCGCTCTTATAAGTCCGAGATTGCCTTCCTGGATAAGATCGAGAAGTCCGAGGCCCTGGTTCTGGAATTTTTTAGCTATGGAAATTACTAACCTTAAATTGGCTGCGACCAGTTCATTTTTGGCTTCTTTCCGCTTGGCTTGAGCCATCTCTACCCGCTTGATGATGTCAACCAGCAGCTGCCGGCGGGTGGCCCGGGCCTGGCTGGCTGCCGCTTGAAGTGATTCTTTGATATTTTCCAGAAGCTCGTATTTTATGTCCCACCGGAGGTCGAGGGAAATAACTTCCTCTACCAGTTTAAGAGCCAGCCTTGATCTTTTCCAGCGATAAGCTTTGGACTGGGGCAGGGAACTTAGCTTAAGGGCCAATCTTCGGATGGTGCTTAATTGTCTTAGAGCCTTTTGCCAGACCTTTTTTAAGTTCGATTCTGAATAATCATTTTCTGGCAAGTTGAACCACCGGCCGGTTATTAGTGGGTCTTTTTTTAAAAGCTGTTCCAAGCGAATCAATTCTTTTAGAGCCAGCTCGGCCGAGAGAAGGGCCTTGATGGTATCTTTTTCTGCCTTTTCCATTTTCCTGGCCAGCTCAATTTCTTTTTCCCGGGAAAGAAGTTTCAGGCGACCCATATCCTGAAGATAAACTCTAATTAAGTCACTGCCCGGGGCCATTTCTTCAGCTTTACTGCCTGGCTCGGGGAGTTGAGAGGAAGGAATGGCCTCTGTATCCAAGACAGGCGGAAATTCGACCTGTTCCTCAGGTTCCGAATAATTGCCTGGCTGCTGGTATAATTTAGGAATCTCCGGATTCAATCTATTAATCATCCTTATTTCTCCTTTTATCTTTATTTCCTATTAAATCTATAGAAATACTATAAATATAAGCATTTTTTTAGAAAAATCAAGTTAAATTTATTATAAAAGTGAAGAATTCGGTCTCTTGGCTTAATAGCGGGAATAGGATAAAATAAATAATCAGGTCAAAATGAGAAAAATAAACTTGATGGGAAAATAATAGTTCTTTGGAGGTAAAAATTGCCGCTAAAGGCTTTGGTGGTAGATGATGACCCCGTAAGTCGAACCCTGGTTTCTCGGGCTCTGGAAGAAAAGGGCTTTTCTGTCCTTAAGGCGGCTGATGGGCTCGAAGCCTTGGCCCTAACGGAACGAGAAAAGCCTGAGGTGGTTATTGCTGATATGCTTTTGCCCAAAATGGATGGGATGAATCTCTGCCTCCGGATTAAAGAAAATCCTGAGCTGGCCGGAATTAAGGTTATCTTAATGACTGCTGTTTATAAATCTCCTTCCCTTCGAGCCGAAGCTCTGTCTCTTAAAGCTGATGCTTATCTGGAAAAGCCGATTTCAGCTGAGGAAATTTTAAAGGTTATTGATTCTGTAATTTGAGCTTTTGGGTTAATTGGTGAGCCTGCCTCTGAGGCTCGGGAATTCGATAGTTAGTTAGGCAGCCTTTTATAATTTCCAGGCTATCTTCCAGGCTGACAAGGTGACCGGGAGAAACAAAGACTGGTTTGACTCCTGTCCTGGTTCTGAGGACATAACCAACGACTTCTCCCCGGTAATATAGTTCGGAGTAGCAACCTTTTTCTATGCCTGGCTCCTGGTAGCTTCCGACCAGGAGAGATTTGGCGCAGCCAATGGAAGGAATTCCGGTGACGATTCCCATAAAAGTGGCCAGGCCCAACCGGCGAGGATGGGCTATTCCCTGTCCGTCACAAATAAGAACATCCGGTTTGGTTTTGAATTTTTTAAGAGCCAGATAAATGGCCGGTCCCTCGCAGAAAGAGAGATAGCCAGACCTATAAGGAAAATTTAATGGTTCTTTGACCGTAGTGGCGTCCAGAAGCTCGAGCTCGGGAAAAGAAAAAAGAGCGGCCGCGGCCAGCACCAGGTTATGGCTGAAAGCTGAGTCAACGGCGGCAATAAGGGCGGGCTTTTTATTTAACGGTCTTAAAGCTACTCTCGAGCGCAGCTCAGCTTGAATCCTGGTGGCGACTTTTATATTTTGGGGATAAAGAATCTCTTTTAAATTCATCTTGCCAACTGACGATATTTATTATACTTTTTTTTAGGACCAATTAAATCCAGGCCTTTTTATGGTGCTTATATGGTGAAATAAAGGCTCATCAAAATCCGACTATTATTTCTGGAGGGAAGAATAAATGCTGGTGGCTTTTGACGTCGATGGGGTTCTGGTTGAGGTTTCGGAAAGTTATCATCAGGCGCTACCAGAAACCATTTCGCTGTTTCTTAAATCGGAAGTTGATTCGGGGCTGGTGCTGGCCTTAAAGCATCGTCTGGCTTTAAACAATGATTGGGATGCTACCCTGGCCGGGATACTATATTATCGGAGTCGCAAGCAGGTTGAGGATTTTATTTTAATGGCTCAGTCCGGTCCGCCCGATTACCGAAAGATTTATCGGCTGGCGGCTGAAATGAAGATCGAGCTGCCGGATTATAAACAAGTCATAAGTGAGTTTGAGAGTATTTACCGGAAGCACCGGGAAAAAGAAAAGCTACACCTGCCGGTTGAATTTTTGGAAAAGGTGAGAGAGAGGGCCAGAGTAATGGCGGTTATTACTGGCAGAACGAGAGAAGACCTTGACCATACTTTTAAAAGATACTCGCTCGATAAATATTTTGATTATGTAATTACCGAAGATGACCTTCCTGGAGTCGAATTTCGCAAGCCATCTTCCTATCCTTTGAAACGCCTCCTGAAGAGTAGTGGGTATTTTGGGCCGGCCTGTTATGTGGGAGATACTCTGATTGACCGGCAAATGGTCGAGAATTATTGCCGGGAAGAAAATAAGCCAATGGCTTTTGTCCTGTATCGCCATCAGTATAATGCTCAGGTTGAAGCTGAGCTGGCAGCTGGAAATCCGGCTGAATTGCTGGAGGTTATTTGCCGCCTGGAGTAATAATAAAATAATTAAATCATTTGACACCTGCAGAAATCATTAATTATAATCAAATTGCTGGCTGGAGAGGGATCCTCCTTAGCCCCGCTTCCTTTTCCTTAAAAACCTTGGCTCCTCACCAGCCAGCCTTTTTCTGTCGTCAGAGTTTAAAGAATTCTCCTGAAATTATAAGCCAGCCAGTAAAAAGATCACCTTGGAATATAACGAAAAAATTTGAAGGAAGGTAATTAATGTTTGGTTGGCTTTTTAGGGTTTTTTGAAATCCTGCGCCCTAATCAGGGTACCGCCTGAGGTTAATTTTTTTTAATTGATTAAATTACCTCCTCAGCGACCCCGAGTATAAGGCCCGCCCTCTTACCAGGCTAAAGATTGTATTTTTCTTGATGATTCCCAGTATCTTATTATCAGGAGCCCCATAATGAATGGGGAATAAGGAACACCAATATCGTGATTATCGAGGCTCCCAGCACCCAGGCTTTCTTGGGGCTTGTTTTCCTGCCTGAAGCTAAAGCTGCTATCCAGGCGATCATAATCAGTAAAGTCTTTGTGTCAGTTAGATCGTGTCCGACTGGAAAGCCGCTCCAGAAAACTCCGAAGGCCATTTTTTGAATAATTGGTCCAAGGATAAATCCCCCAAGGAAAAATAGAACAGCCGTCCAGCGGGTGAGCGGAGCCAGGTCTTCCGCCTGTCCAAGAGCTTGCAGACCAGCTCTGACCGAAAAGAGCATCGCCAAAAACATTATGATGATATGGCCAATTAACACTGGCTTCGAAACTGGGCCCTTGAAGCGAATAACTACCGCTTTTTCTCCTGTTAGAGATACCTCCTGCGAGTTGCTCACTAAGTGGACATAATATGCCAGCTTTCCTGCTGGTGGCTGCTTTGGTAAATACCCGACCAAAACTCCATTTTGCTCTTTCATTGCCAGGATATTCCAGGGGCTTTCGGCTTTAAGCTTTTTAAATTCTAAGTAGCCTTGTACCCGCCCTCTAAAGCTTTCTGGCAAATTAATTATTATTTGGCAATTATCTTTATTTTCAACACTTCTCGGCAGTTTAAATTTAATCACCTGGCCGAGAAAATTAGCCGACCCCCGGAAAGGATAAGTAGGACCGGAAACTCGCTGATAGATAGCTAAAGCCATCGTAATGATAAAAGCCACTACCCAGAAAGTAAAACTTTTTAATTTTCTTTTTTCCATCCTCATCAGGAGCTCCCTTTCGCCCGGGGCTTAAAAATTATCCACAACCCGACGATAATAATTAAAGATGGCCAGAAATATCGCCAGAGATACCTTTCTATTACCCGCAGTTTTACCAGGAGCATAAAAGAGCCCAGGAGTATCAGCAGGAAAGCTGTTCCTGATTTTTTAAAGCCACGCCCTAAGTAGATGGAAAAGCCAATTAGTATAAAGATGGCCGGCCAGTAGGTCGAAGCAACCCGGCCAAAATTTAGATAACCGAGTTGTTCCAGTAAGAATAGGATTCCAATAATTAACAGAAAAAGACCCCAGAAGAGCCTACTTTCCTGACCCCGACTGCTCATTTTTGCCTCCTGGCTTTCTTTTATATCATACTGAAAAGCTGGTTTTCCAGATAAATCAGCAATTCAATGAAATTCAGTCAGCACTCAGAATCAGGAAAGGCTTCTTATAAAAGTTTTTATATAGGGGGCGCAATCTTTCCCGATCATAATATTTATCTACATCAATTCGTTTTCGGTAGCTGGAGACGATATCGAGAGGTACATGATCGTACTCTCCATTTCGGAGGCAGACCATCCGGCCGGTCTTATTTTCCAGCACCAGGTCGAGGGCCAGGTTGCCGTAAGCCATGGGAACAATTGAATCGATGGCATCTGGGTCGCCACAGCGCACCAAATAACCAAGTTTTTGATTAATTACATTGATGCGGCGGCCGTTATTGTATTTCGGGGAGAGTTCCTTAAGCATGGCTGAGACCCGATCGCCGATTCCGCCGAGCTTCTTGTGGCCATACATATCAGTTTCCTCGCTTTCAAAAATCATATCTTCTCCTTCGAAAGCTGCTCCCTCAGATACCAGGACGACTGAATACAGGCTGGGATTGGAAGCTCGATCTTCACTCATGAGTTCGGCCAACTTTTCGATATTGAACTTGTGTTCTGGAATAACACACCGGTCGGCTGCTCCGGCCATCGTGGGGAGGAGGGCAGTGTAACCGGCGTACCGGCCAAAGACTTCAATTACCAAGAAACGTTCGTGAGAGCCAGCGGTTGTCCTCAGAGAATGAGTCAGACTAATTGTCCTGGTAATGCAGGTGGAAAAGCCAATACAATAATCTGTACCTGGGACATCGTTATCCATGGTCTTGGGAATAGCGATAACTTTAACTCCGAGCTGGTGGAGGTGAACGGCATAGCTCAGAGTATCATCGCCACCGATAGGAATTAAATAGTCTATGCCCAAGAACTCAAGGTTTTTTAGAACTTCTTCCGTCAAATCATTGATTTTCTGATTATATTTATCCCGGAGATGAACAGGCACATTAACAGCCGGAATTGAGCTTGGTCTTGTCCTGGAAGTATGAAGGAAAGTGCCTCCGGTTCGACCAGCTTTATTAACCACTTCTTCAGTCAACTCGGTAAAAAACTCATGGTTGGGAGCCTCCTTATCTCTGACCATCTCTATCAGGCCGGCCCAGCCGCGGCGGATGCCAATCACTCTATAACCCTCTTTTATTGCTCTAATGGTTACTGCCCTGATAGCTGGATTCAGGCCGGGAACGTCGCCTCCGCCGGTGAGTATGCCAATAACGCCTTTTTTTGTATTGATATTAGCCATCTGCGTTCTCCTTCTAAACTTTTTAATTTTTAATAAAATATATTAGCTTAGCTCGATTAAAGGTCAATAGCCAAAAAAGATTTCCTTAATATAATTTAACCGAATTATAGATAATTTCAATTACTGAAGCAATTTTAGTAACCTCTAAATTTTTTAAAAGCGCAGACAAAAATAGAGGCTTTTTGGGAAGCTATCAAGATAAAGTTGGCTTTGTCTTTTTTTATTATCTGGATGTGAGGAAAGCCCCAAAAACCGCCAGAATGACAGCTATAGCTCGGCGAAAAGTAACTTTCTCTTTTAGAAATGTAGCTGCCAGGATAAAGATAAAAATTGTGCTCAGCTGATTTAAAGCAGCGGCTACCGAAGCTAAGGAATATTTCATTCCGCCTATCCAGAATATTAAGGACAAATAAGTGCCGAAGAAAGAAGCTGGCCCCAGAATTTTCCAGGTTGAAAATTTAAATAAAGGTGAAAATAGTTTTTTCTTAGATGGGATCAATGGAATGACCAGCAGAGGCAGGGTCCCACCCAGGAGCCTGACCCCAGTGGCCCAGACAACCGGAGTATCCTTTAAAACAGGCTTAATAATGATTATGGCTATGGCCACCAGAGCCATGGCTGAGATTCCCGAGATTATTCCCAAAATAAAATTTTTCCTGGAGACAGGGGCCTGTGCTTCTGCCTGAAGCGAATTATTCCTGGTAATGGTGATCACGGCTGAAACTATGAAAGCTGCGCCCAGCAACTGCGGCCAGGATAACCTTTCTCTAAGAAAAATATAAGACAGGCCGATGACAAAGGGAGAATAAACACAATCCACTATCGCTGTCAGGCTGGCACCCAACAACTTTAGGGTCCAGAGAAAAAGGGTATCAGATATGGCAATACCCAGAAATCCGCTGAGAAGAAGAAGGCTGGTGGCTCGAGACGGCACTGAAGGAAAGAAGCTATTTCCTCTAAGCACCAAACTCAAGGCAATCAAAAATAAAGCAAATAGATTTTTTCCTAAATTCAGACTGAGTGGGTGTAAACTATACCCGCTTATTCGAAAGAGAATAACAGCTACGGCCCAGACTATGGCTGAAGATAGGGCTAACCACTGGCCAGAATGAAAAAGCGCTTCCATTTAGTAGCTTTCCTTGATGGCTATCTCTGAAAAATTAATTTAGGGCCGGTTGGCCTGAGTTAAATGGCTTTATACCAGAATCACTGATATTCGTCAAATCCAATCCAGGTCGGATTTATTAAATTTGAATTTGGTAATTGAAATGCAGTATCCTATAAGCTCGATTATGAAATTCAGGTAAGGCAAGCTGACTAATTTTAGACAGGTAAAATTAGAAGCTAATTTTTTAAGCTTAATAATTTTTTAAAATGGAGGAGGTTTTTATGAGCAAAAAGATATGGAAGCTCATTTTCCTTTTGCTGGTTTCATTTTCTTTAGTCTGGTCGGTTGCCTGTAAGTCCGAGAAAAAGGAAGCTCCTGTTGTAGAGAAAAAAATCATTCAAATCGGTGACCGGGAAATTCAGCTTCAGGATGAGGCTATTTATAAGACGAGAGAATTTGAAGGACAAAAGAGAGAATATCTAACCCTCGATTTCTCTAAAATTGACCATCCGACTTCGGTATCTGAATTTCAACAGGTTTTTCATCAGCCTCCCATCAGGCAGTATCGAACAGGAACCTGCTGGTGTTTTGCTACTACTTCCTTTCTGGAATCTGAACTTAAAAGACTCGGCCGGGGAGAGTTCAAGCTTTCTGAAATGTACACAGTTTACTGGGAATACGTGGAGAAAGCCAGGCGCTTCATAAGAGAAAAGGGAAATTCTTTTCTGGGAGAAGGCTCAGAGCACAATGCAGTTATCGCCAGGATGAAACAATATGGAGCTGTGCCTGAAAGTGCCTACACCGGACTTCTACCGGGCAAAACGGAACATGATCATGCCGCTATGTTTAATGAAATAAATAATTATTTAGAATTCTGCAAAAAAAATGGCTACTGGGATGAAGATAAGGCGGTAGATTATGTCAAATTAATATTGAATAAATATATGGGCGAACCTCCCTCGACCATCGAGGTTAATGGTCAGAAAATGACACCCAAAGAATATTTGGATAAAGTTCTTCAGCTTCCCCTGGACGATTATGTTGCCTTTATGTCCTTTAAATATCTGCCTTTTTATACCAAGGGCGAATATCGAGCGCCGGATAACTGGTGGCACAGCCAGGATTATTATAATGTTCCTCTAGATGAGTTTTATCAGGCGATAGTTAATGCCCTTAAAAAAGGCTATTCTGTTGATCTTGGTGGAGATGTTTCTGAACCGGGAATTAGTGGGGAAGCCGGGCTGGCCATTATTCCAACCTTTGATATTTTGCCCTCTCTTATTAATCAGGACAGCCGGGAATTCAGATTTTATAACCATACCTCAACTGATGACCACGCTATTCATGCGGTGGGCATAACTCAGAAAGGAGACCATACCTGGTTCTTGATTAAAGATTCCGGAGCTGGGGCTCATCGAGGCCCATATCAGGGTTACGTTTTCTATCGGGATGATTATGTCCGGCTGAAAATGTTAATCTTTATGGTGCACAAGGACGCCGTAACGGACCTGCTGCAAAAGTTTCAGACCAAGTAACTACCGAATCAGTTAATTTTTGTTAAGCAAGTACTTTTTCTGAAATTTAAAAAAAGACTCGGCCATAAAGAGGAGATTTATAACTGCAGCGGTGGATTAAGCTATAATTAAAATATGAGTATGCCAGTTTGCCTGACTTCTTTAACCTTTTCCGAGCTTGAAGACTATCTTCGAAAGAAGGATGAGCCAGCTTTTAGAGCTAAGCAGATTTATAAATGGGTTTACCAGCAGGGGAAAAATGACTTTCTGGAATTTACCGATCTGCCGCTAAGCTTGAGGCAGGAGCTTTCCAAAGAATTTATCATTAATCCTCTTGAACTCAGTCAGACAGTCAGTTCTCAGGATGGCACAGTCAAGTACCTTTTTAAGTTAAGCGATGGCTATTTCATTGAGACAGTTATGATTCCTTCTGGAGGACGAAAAACCATCTGTCTTTCGAGCCAGGTCGGTTGCAAATTTCACTGTGCCTTCTGCGCCAGCGGACTTCATGGGTTTAAGAGAAATTTAACCACCGGAGAAATAGTCAGCCAGGTTTTAACCCTAAAATATCAATTCGGTCAGGAAATTACCAACTTGGTCTTTATGGGAATGGGAGAGCCACTGGATAATCTCGATAACGTGCTCAAGGCCATTAGAATTCTCAATGATGAACGTGGCCTGGCTTTCGGTGCCAGAAGAATAACCATTTCCACCGCCGGAGTCATCCCAGCAATAAAAAAATTAAAGGACTTCAATCTCCAGATCAACCTGTCGTTATCAATACATAGCGCCGTGGAGGAAAAAAGAAGCCAGCTTATGCCCATCAACAGGAGATTTCCTCTTTCTGAACTGGTAGAGGCGGCGGAAGATTATCTTCGAGCCGGAGGCCGGAAGCTTACCCTGGAATATATTCTCATTAGAAAGATTAATGACCACCAATACGAGGCCGAGGGACTGGCCTCAATAGCCAGAAGGCTCAAGGCGAAGGTCAATCTCATTGCCTATAGTCCAGTTCCTTCACTTCCCTTTGAAAGACCAAAGCCGGAAGAATTTCAGCATTTTAAACAGCTCCTGGAAGAAAGAAAAGTGAAAGTAACGATTAGGCAATCTAAAGGAGTGGATATTGCCGCCGCCTGTGGCCAGTTAGCTGGCAAGTTTCAATGATTGTCTTTCTTGGCCTTTAGCCGGGCGAGAACTTCAATGTGGGGAGTCCTGGGGAAAAAATCAAAACCGGTAATTTCCTCCAGTTCATAATCAGCTAAAAGAAGGTTTAAATCCCGGGCTAAGGTGGTTGGATTACAAGAAAGATAGAAGAGGAACTGAGCCTTTATCTTTTTCAAAGTTTCTATTAATTCTGGAGCCAGGCCCTTTCTCGGTGGATCCACCACCACTGAATCCGGTCGGAAGCTCTGGATTTCTTCGAGAAATTCTTCACTTCGCCCTTCGGCTACAGTCAGATGGCCAAGGCGATTCAAGCGAAGATTTTTTTTCAAATAATAAAGGTTCTCAGGAACGGCTTCAATTGATAGAATTTCTGAAGCCTTGTCAGCCAGAAGCAGTCCAAAAGTGCCAATTCCGGCATATAGGTCAACCATCTTTCCGAACGGCCGCGAATCAAGGTAATTTTTAATCCTGGTGATAACCTTTTCCAGCATCGGGGGATTAACCTGGAAAAAGCAGCCCGGACCATAGCGGAAAACTGTCTGATTAATTCTTTCTTCTAAATAATTCCGGCCAGAAAGCTTCAGGTACTTAGTTTTCTTTGGACTTTCTACTGCTCCAATTACTCCGACTATCAGGGGATCAAGGGATAAGGCTGGTACCCAGAGCTTCTGAGCTTTTCTTAGGCTTTCTTCTTCTTTGGAAAATAAGACCAGGAGGATTTCTTTCGTCCAGTAGCTCTGTCTTATTTCTAAGTGCTGGATAGCGGGTAGCGGGGTTTCTGGGAGCAGGGTGTTTAATTTTGAAATCAGGGCATTTACTTCCGAGCTAACCAGGGCGCAATTTTCAACTGGGAGAAAGGCTTCCCTCGAACCGGGGAGATGGTAAGAAAGAACAGGTGGCTTCTGGTCCCAGCTTAAACTGAGACCAATCCTATCTCGATATCCGATAGTCGAAGGCGCTGGGATTAATTCTATAATTTTATTTTCCAGATGAAGAAAGCGAGAGATTATCTCGGATAGTTGCTGGCTCTTTATTTTTAATTCTAATTCATAAGACATTATCTGATAGGGAGAGCAAGCCTGATAGTGAGTACAGAGCGGCTTTTGCCTAAAAGGCGATGATTTTAAAATCTTAAGGGTGCGGGCTTCTAAGTAATTTTTTTTATCCTTGATAATTTCTATCTCTACCAGTTCCCCCGGCAATCCTTCGTCTGTAAAGATCACCTGTCCTTCCGCCCGGCTCAAGGACTTTCCCGGATACACGATTTTTTCGATGGTCACCTGCATGGATTCTAAATAGAGTCTCTTGGGATTTTTGTCAAGCGGGCTTATTCGAGGCGGCTTGAAATTAATTATCTGGCTAAGTTATTAAGTAGCCTGGCCGGAAGGGTAATAATGGCGGCCAGCAAATCAAACACTGCCTTGACGGTTATTCCGATTAACCGGAAGGGAAGAGATATAAGCCAGACCAGGGGATAGAGGAGCAGGGCCAAAAGAGCCACCGGCCAGCAGAGGATAAAAAGCAGCAACCACAAAAAGAATTTAATCATAAATATATTCTCCTGATATTCATATTTATAAATACGAAAATTGAGGCCAAAAAGATTACCAATAAAAATTATTATTTTTTATCGGCCGCAAAAATTAGTGAACGGGCAATAGAGACAACTGTTTTTTCTGCGGAGAGAATCGGTAAAAGGAATTTTCGGGTCCAGAATTTCTAAAAAAAGCTGGTTGATAATTTCCTTCACCAGCCTGAATCTTTCTTTTCTTTCTTCGGTTGTTTCCTCATTTTCTTCAAGAGGAAAAATTGTTTTTGAACTTTTTTTCTTTTTCCCGTTTTTATCGTCTATTAAGGGCGAAAATTCCAAACTAAGATTAAGAAAATTTTTGCCCAGAAGAAGAACTGCCGAATAAATATCTTCGGGCGGGCGATTCAGCTCAGAAGAAACTAAAAGCTGGTAAAAAGGGAGCTGGAGACTGCCGATGGCTTCTGGCCAGGTCTGACGATCAGCTGGCTCCAGCTTATTGAAGTTTATCCGGTAGAACTTTTCGTTAGATGAGATTTTGTAGTCGAGAATACAAAGTGCTTTTCCTCGCTTTTCAATCCGGTCGATCTGCCCGGCCAGATGAAGCTCCTTCCCTCCGAGCTGGTAATTTAGCCGGTATTTTCTCTCTAAACCAAGGATAGTTATATGGAGGCGCCTTTCTTTAAGCTTTTCTATCAGTGATTGCTGATAGTCAGTAAGAAATTCATGGAGATGCTTACTAACCTGCTCTTTAATCAAAAATGAGCTTCCCGAAAGAGGGAAGGAATAGCCAGCCCGGAAATGGGCTTCAATTAAGCTCGATAGACGTTTAGAATCAAGCGGTGGGCGGAGAGGCTTATTAATTTCCGATTGGAAATAATCTTTAAGAATGGCATGTACTAAGATTCCCAGGTCGCTCTTTTCTACAGTTTCGGATATTTCTTCTCTTTCTGATAGTCCCAGAACTGAGGAATAATAAAACTGGAGAGGGCATTTAAGATAAGTATCCAGTCTCGTGGCGGTAAACTCCATTTTTTCTAAGAGTTTTAGAATCTGGCCAGTTTTAGCAATCGAATTTTCCTTGGGTTGCCCGAGGGCTATTTGGTAACGGATGGATTTGACATAGCGAGATGAATCAGGCTGGTTTTCTTTTTTCTGATATTCCCACAGCAATTTTTCTACATAGCGGCTTCTTTCCATCCGGTTATTTTCCACAAAAAATAGATAAACTTTTCTGGCTCCAGCCACTAACTGGCGCAGGTAATACTCAATTCTTCTTTCCCGGTCCTCGTAGGTCGGCAGGCCAAGGGCTTTTCTCAAATAATAGGGGAGAAGAGAATCAACCTTGCTTCCCCCTGGTAAGATGCCTTCATTCAGGTCCAGGATATATATCTCCTCGAAGTTCAGGCAACGGGTTTCCCAAAAACCCAAGACCTGGAGGCCCCGGAGAGGCGTCCCGGGGAAGGGAACCCGGGCTTCAGACATCAACTGGCGGAAAAGCTGGAAATAACTGGAGCGATTCTGAAAAGCCTGCTGGCTGAGCAAAGAATTCTGGAGATTTTCCAGTTGCTCAAAGAAGGCTTCGGCATAAGGCTCAAAAAAAAGATGAAGACTGGCCGTACTATTCTGAGCCAAGTAATCAAGCAGGGTAATTAATTTGGAGGCAAAATCCCCAATAGAAGATATCTCCAGAAAGGGCTGGATGGTTTTCTGATGGATTGAGGACAAATGATTCAGGAAGGCCTTGACCTCGGGCCAATCAGAATTTTCAGCTCCATAGGCACTTAATTCCCGGCTGAGCTCTGGTTCTAAGACAATTTCTTCCAGGAACCAAAATAACTTTCCCCTTTTCCCGGTCAATATTTTTTCTACCAGGTGGAAAAGAATTCTGGTTAATTCCGCCCGCCGCACTGGTCCAGGAAAATAAATATTCTTAGTATAGGGATGAAGAACAAAATTAAGATAATCGGGAGCATAAACTCTCCCTTCTTCATCAGAAGTTTGAATTAGATTAAATAGGCAATCGAAAAAGCTATAAAGGGGAGTTCGGGTCAGGGGGTAACCAAGCGAGATATTATAGGATTCTTCAGGCAGAGCTGATAAAGTTTGCTGGTGGAGTGGAACCAGAGTTTCAGCCGCCGGTAGGACAATCACCTGCTTTTCGTTCAGAAGTTCTGGCCGGTTTGCTTTTTCAGATAGAAGATTGTTCAGGGCGAAAAGCTGTCCGTGGCCATCAGGGCTCAAGAAAAATTCAATCTCTGGTTTGGGAAGTGATGGCGGGGTCAGGAGAGTAAGTTCATTTGACTCTATTCTTAGTTTTCTAATCATTTGTTCTATTCCAGGGCCATCTCCTAAATAAAGGCAGGATTTATTGGATTCAAGGACTTTACCAAGGAGCTTGATTTCTGCTTCAGCCTGAAGATAGAAGCCGGCCAGAATAATCCTGTCCAGCTGTTCAAACATTGCCGGATTGATTTTTTCTATCACTTTTTCCAGGCGGCTCGCCTGAGTCGAGTAACAGTCATTTTCCAGCCGCTGGTAAAAATTCTCATAAAAAAAGGATAGCTTCTGAAATCTGGATTTAGTTTTTTCAGGAATAGATTCGGCGGTCAGAGTATCAACCATCATAAATTTATCTCGGGTAAGGCCGGCCATTTTAAGTTCTTCCAGATCCTGATAGAGCTTGAAGCCCAGGGGAAAGAATTCATCCAGACTCAAGAAAGCCTGGTTTCCTAATGGAGAGGGAAGACTCTTATGAATTTCAAAAAGCAAATTTATCGCTTCCAGCGTGGTTAAAGTCTTATCCTTAATTCCCAGAAATTCCTCGTATAGTCGGTCAATAAATTCATCCAGGGAGTTTATCGCGGGAGGAAAATAGCCGGACTTAAGCCGAGAAGCTAATGCCTTCCTCAGATAATGTCCGGGCCTCTTTTCCGGGAAAATAACCCAAGTCTTGGTAAGATCGATTTTCGAGCCAAGGAGATGCTCGGCCAAAAGCTCGATCAAGTCCATTCCTGGGGGAACCAGGGTGACTTTCATTTTATTTCCTCCAGATAGCCCCGATCGAGATACATCAAAATAGCCTTGATTGTATGATGGGGATAAATTTCCTTGAGAATATTCCTGTAATTAATGACCTGCTTTTTATATTGTTCGATAATTTCGGGCGCTTCGGGATAACTGGTTTTGAAATCAATAATGGTTACCAGCTCGGGATCAATTACCACCCGGTCGACCCGGTAAAGCTGCCCTTCCGAGTTAACCAGCTCAGCTTCTCTTAAAACCTGGCGACCAGCTGCCGGTCGAAAATATTCTTCAACTTGGGGGAAACTTAGAAATACCCTCAGCTTTTCAGCCAGTTCTTGAATTTGGGAGACCGAAAATTCTGGTTGTGGCCAACGAAGAATGATATCGTTGATTAAAGAGTCTACGGGCTGGTTGAGGTATTCAATTTCCTGCAGGAGAAGGTGAAGCCACTGGCCTTTCTTTTGCTCAAAATAATTTAAATTGAGACGGCTTGGAACCAGTTGTCCAGAATTTCAATTCAGGCTTTAGGAGCCCAAAGCCTTTGGCCCGGTCTTTTTTCAAGGTCTTTTCTTTTTTGACGAAAGGCGGTTTTAAAGGTGAGGATTGGTGTTTTTGATCAAGTTTCAGACCGGCTTTTTCCAGAAAATTAAAGGGATAAATTTTTCTTTTTCCAGTAGAACCGATTATATAAAGCTCCCTTTTGGCTCGGGTCAGAGCAACATATAAGGTATTCAGGCGATTAACTTTGTCTTTTAAATCATAATCTTCATAAGCCTTTTTAAAATCTTCCTGACCAGCTATAATCTTCTGGTTTAGCTTCAATACTTCCACTACTGGAGTGTTTCTTTCCCGTTGCCCAGAATCCAGAAGATAGAAAGCCGGGTAATGAGGATATTCGGGGTAAAGGAGTAATATTACGACCGGAAAGCCCAGTCCCTTAGCTTTATGAATGGTCATTATCCTGACGGCCGGTATTTCTTCCGGGACATCCACTGTCCAGATTGATTCATCATCCACTGGGCTCTGAGAAAATTTGATGAATTCCCTGAGATTACTTTTGCCCTGTCCTTCAAAAATTTTAATTACCTCCAGCAGCTTGATGAGAGCTCCCTGTTCCTCCGGGAAAAGAACCAGAGGACGATACGTTCGATAAATCTGACTGACCAGCTCGTAAAGCGGCAGATAACCAGCGGTTTTGAAAAAGGGGTCAAGGTATTTTTCCCAGATGTCGGGGAAAGCGTCTCGGATAAGCGTATAAAGCGGATGATTTCTCGTCTGTGGGTTTAATCGAGTTTCGATTATATATTCTCTCAGTTTGTCTAAAGTTAAATCTGGCGAATCGGCCAGGAAGTTTTTTTGTAGAAGTTGCCCATAAAGAAAAACGGAAAAGTTAAGGTCATCAAGGGGAAAATCCAGGAATTGCAGAAAGGATAGAATTTCCCTGATGAGTGGACGCTCACGAATATCGAGGGAAGAAAAAGGAACAAAAGGAATGTTTATTTCATTTAACCAGGAGGCTATTTCTACCACGGTCTGGTTTTTATAAGTTAAAATAGCCAGCTCAGAATAATCATAGCCACGGTCAATTAGCTCCTGAATAACCTCTTGAAGCTTTTTCTTTTCTGGCTGCTCTTCAGCCTCAATTTCATCTTCGCTGGAAGAAACTTCCTCGTTTTGGTTTTCTTCTGAGTGAGATTCTTTTTGAGGCGGCCCCAGGAGTTCGATTTCAAAGTAACCGTTCTCGGATTCTTCCGACGATTCCTCTGCTGGTAAGCAAGTGAAATTATTCAGACCGCTCTTGTGCCCGGCAGCCTTGAAACTACTGAGTTTGCCCTCATCATCGGGAATAGCTTCGATTCCACCGGGGAATATCTGGGAAATAAATTCCAGAAGTTTTTTCTTGCTCCGCCGGTTAATTTGAAGCTCTCTTACTTCGGTTCTAACTGAAGGAAAGTTTTGACGGCCTTCGATGAAATCGGCCATAATTTGATAGTCGGCCTCCCGGAAGCCATAAATAGCTTGCTTGGTATCACCAACAATAAAAAGACTTCCGCCTTGGGAAAGAGCGTTCTCAATAAGCGGTTTAAGGTTTTGCCACTGCGGGGGAGAAGTATCCTGAAATTCGTCAATCAGGTAATGGTATATGGTGCTGCCCAAGCAAAAATAAATATCTGGCACGACTCCCAGGTCGAGATAATCAGATAGCTGCTTCTGGATGTCTTCCAGGAAAATCAGTCCCCTTTCTTTCTGGGCTGAATGCAGGAGCTCCAGAAGCTGGTGATATACTTGAAGGTGCGGCTGAAAATAATTTCGGGCAAAAATGTTTTTATAGTTCTCTAAATCGTTTTCCAGTTTCCAGCAAAGCTGTTCAATTTTTTTATATTCGTTGAGCTTGCCGGGGGAGGAAGGCTTTTTAACCGGGATGGTTTTAAAAGAACAATCAACCCAGTCATTAATCCTGTTTGAATTTATTTTCTTCAGAATGGTTGACCGTTCATTTTTGGTTAGGGAAGTCTTTTCTAAAAATTGCCTTAATTTTTCTAAGTGAAGCCTCCATTTTTTTTCAACCCGCTCCAGTTCCTTTTTGCAGAGGTTCAGGTCCCGGATTAATGGGCGGCGATTGGAAGCCTCTAACCGATGATAAAACTCGAGAAAGGCAGAAAGGATTTCTGTTGACGGATCCCAGATAAAAGAAGCCTCTGAAGTTCGCCAATCTTTTAAGCTATCGGATATTTCCAGAAGGAGATTTCCTTCCGGAGAGCCGGCCGTCGCCCGGCGCAAAAGACGAGAGTAGGCATAATTGATTACCGGAGTGGAATCAAGGGTTATTTCAAAATCAGGGTTGACACCTAACTCCACGGCCGAAGCCTTGAAAACATCAGCCATAAAACTATCGATGGTCATAACCTGGAAGTCTGTATAGTTGCTCAGGATGGATTCCAGGACTTTTTCTGCCCGGTTCTTTAGTTGTTCTTTTGGGCAGCTGACCAGCTCCAGAATCTGGGCAATGGTTTCTGGTCGGGATTCAAAGTAGCATTCTTTCAGCCAGTTAATAATCCTCAATTTCATTTCCCGGGCGGCATTTCTGGTAAAAGTGATGGCCAGAATTTGAGGCAGTGAATTATTTCTTATTTTTTCTGAGAGAAGAAATTGAGTATATCTTAAGGTTAGGGCGTGGGTTTTGCCTGTTCCGGCTGAAGCCTTGAGCAATATAAATTCAGGCAAACGTATTTCATTATCTTTCGGCAGAATTTTTTCACCGATCATTGGCCCCTTTCTATTTTAAAAAACTTTTCTCGACAGCCGGAGGCGGGGGGAACTTTTTTGGCCGCCAACTTCAGAGCACGACTGAGACGAAAGTGAATATTGAAAAGGCAATCAGCAGCCCTCCAAGAAGATAGAGCATTTTTTTAAAGGTTTTTTCCTGAATCTTTGATTGATAATGGGAGACAAAGCGAACCAGTAAAAAGTACCAGAGAAGCGCCCCCAGGCCACACGAGGTGGCAAAAAATACTGCTGGCCACAACCCGTCCTTAAGCAGACCGTGGGCCGTAACTGCACCGGCGATGCCGATCCAGAAAGCGTATAATGATGGATTGGAGGTATATAAGAAAAGAACGCCCAGCAATGGCCTAGGAGAGCGGCTGAGATTATTGCTTTTGTTGCCATTAAATTTAAACCGATAGGCATCATGAAGAAGCTTTATCCCAAGGAATAGCAGAATGGCTCCGGCGGCCAGCTTCAACCAGTGACTGTACTTGGTTAAATCGAGAGAAATATGGAAAAAGCCAATTAAAGCTATTAAGCAATAGCTGAAATCAAGAAGGGCGGTGGTTAGTCCGGCCAGCATTCCATGGAAAAAATCTCGTTTGAGAGTCTGGGAGATTATGTAAATATTGACTGGACCGACTGGAACAGCGGCAAAAAAGCCGAGTAGAAAGCCAACTAAAACAAACATCTTAGATAACCAGGAAAGCCCTGGCTAATTAAAATAGCCGAAATTAAAAAATTAATCAAGTCAGACTTATGGTTTGGAGGGTGACTGATATTCTCATACCTTAGCTAATTTCTGTCTTTCCCCCTGGGTTGAAAAGCTTAATTGAGGCTCTGGCCGGGTTGCTGTTTATCGGTTAAGATCACATCTTGGGGATGGTGGTATCGGGCGATTCTTCGTCTAAATCGCTTTCAATCCCCAACAACTTGGCGATTCCATCATAGACCATTTTTAAGGACTTTTTCTGCTCTTGAAGCTGAGCAAGAGTCTGCCGCACACGTTGCAGCTCCTTTTCTACTTCGGCGTCGATGCTCGAAAGCTGGGAGCGCACGTCCTCCAGAGTCTTTTTATAAAGCTCTTCTTGTTCTTTGGAGATACCCATCTTTTTAGACTCCTTTTCTCTCCATCTTATTTAGTTAAGCCAAAACCAATAGTTATTGGTTTCCAAACCTTCACTTTAACACCATCTTTTTCTGCTGGCAAGAACTTCCATTTTTTTACGGCATTAACTGCTTCTTTTTCCAGGCCGACCGAACCTTTAAGGCCTCTAATAACCGCTACTTCCAGAACATCCCCAGTTTCTGAGATCAACACGTTAAGAGTAACATTTCCCTTGATTCCCATTCTTCGATCAGTTTCAGGATAGACTGGTTCTACCGTTTTTATTGCCTTGGGTTCGACGTCAACCATTGACAGAGGTAAAAGGTCGCCGGTTTTTACTTTTGGGACAGGGATAGCCACCGGCTGTTCTTCAGCTTTAGTCTGAGGGTTAGAGGTGGTGGATTCAGTCTGAGAGCCCTGGTCATTATTGGCGACCCCACTGGCGGCCTTATCTTGATTAATAGCATTCTGCTGTTGGCCGGTGGCAGCATTTGGGTTGGTATTAGTATTAATAGCTAATTGAGGTGTTTCTTGTGGCATAACTGGTGTTATTGGCACCGCGGCAGCTTCTACTTTATTAACTGATTTCCCGGTTGGGGCCTGATTCTTAATGCCTGCTGGGCTACCATTAATATTACCTGACTGAGATTTTTGCTGACGGTAGGCGGCTATCTGGTTTTCTATTTCTTTATTTATATCCTCTTCGGCCGGCTGTTCCTTGGGTTGTTCAGAGCCAACAGTCTGCAGGGCGGCAGCTTGGTTGCTCGGGCGGGCATTATAAGCCGGGGCTTCCTTCTTTTTCAAAGTGAAAATGGCTACGGCCGCTATTACTACCAGGATAGCTGCCGCCACCCCGATGAAAACTCCAGATGATTTCTTTTTATTTTCATCCTTTTTTTCTTCTTCTAAATATCCTTTAAATGGAGAAAAGGCTGGTCCGGCACTTGCTTTGAGCTTATCTTGAGCTGGAACTGGCGACGGAGTTAGCTTAGCTTCTTCTTTCCGGGGTTCAGGTTTTGTTTCTTTGATTGGCTCAGTTTTTGATTCGAAAATGGGAGCTTCCTTTTTCTTTTTCTCAGCAGGAGAAACAGTTGGCCCTGGTCTTTTAACTGGTTCAGCTGTAGGCGGGGGAGACGGCCGGCTAAGTGGCTCAGCTTTCTTGGGTTCGGCTGGCTTCTCAGGTTTAATGGTTTTTTCTGTCCTGGGAAAGGAGGGAGCTTTGGCCGGTTTTGATTCCAGACCATTTGTTTCACTAATTAAATCTTTCAGCTTTGATTTTAAAATCAGGTCTATTTCTTCATCTTTTGAGACCGAAGCCGGTTTGGGACTGACCTCTTTTTTACCTGACGTCTCGGGTCGTTTTTTCTCAGAGGCGGTTCCCTCAAGCGCCTCTTTGAGTAATTGGTCGAGTTCCTGATCTGCTTGAGAAACGCTAACTTTGGCTTCTGATTTTCCGGCCAGCTCATAAACTTTGGCCATCAATTCTTCCAAATTGAGGGGCTTTTCGAAATAAGCCGAAGCCCCGAGATTTTTTAAAGCTTCAGTTTTATAAACAGCATCCTTATATATTCCGGTAACAATTATGACTGGAGATTTCTTGGTTGGGTGAGAAGTAATACGGGAACAAAGCTCAAAGCCATGAAACTTGGGCAGCATAGCTTCCATAATTACCAAATCAGGGTGGATTTCGGAGAATTTTTCAAATCCAGCCAGACCGTCAGTTGCTGTGACCACTTCATAACCCTCGTCGGTCAGGGCGCGGGATAAAAATTTTATAAACTCATTGTCAAAATCAATCAGCAAAATTTTCTTTTTAGCCATAGTCTTTGCCTCTTTCATAATCTAACCCTTACCGGGTTTTTGGCCAATGCAGCATATCTATCTCACGTCGGGCGCTCATCTTCAATCACCCTTAGGGGTGATTTTCCAGATGAAATTCCCTCTCCGTTAAAAGCTATTATTTTAAGGCCGGCGATGATTTCTCATTATACAAAAAAATGATAATTTCTACTACTGCTGTTAATCCCTGCGTGGTCAGAAATAATTGTAGCAAATAAGCCGGAAATTGCCATTTGGATTGGTCTCACTTGGATGCTTTTGGCTGAATAAAATTTAATCCGGAGGTTCATTGGGAACTTTAGCCGGCTGAAGTTTTTCTACCAGGATTTGCAAAATTTCTAACTCGTCGGCCTCAAACCAGATAAGGTTGCAGTGATAACATTTTTCTACTGGGAAGAGATAGTAGGAACTGAAGGGCCTGACGGTCAACTCCAGACCACACTCGGGACAAGGACCTGGTGTTTTGACCGGGAAAATGGAAAATCTTTTTCTTGGATCCATTATTGCTTCTAAATATAAATCAGCTTTAGTCTTCAATTTTTCAGAAAAAGTGAATTCTTTCCTGGCCAGAATTTTTTCCAGGTCATTTATTCTTACCAGCTTCCCCGAGCAAACTGGGCAGCTTTTTATCGAAACTCCTTCATAAAATGATTGGGAAAGTTCCGCTAAACAGGTTGGGCAATGGTTAATGGCTGACTGATTAATGGGTTGATTTTTGAACTGGTTATAAAGGGCAAACCTGACCTGAGGAAATTCCTTAGCTCGGCCTTCGAGATTTTCTCTGATATTTTTTATTCTAGAAGCAGGAGTGAAAGAAGGCAAAGAGATTAAACCTCCCAGGGTATAGGGCCCTTCCCACTGACCGCTGGAATTTCTGGTGAGCCAGATTCTTTCTTTTTCCATTTCCTGGTCGGCTTTTTGTTTTTGAGATTTAATCAATTCTTTTTTCTCAGGACTTAACTCTTCGGCTGAATCTATTTCGGCGCGGGCTTTGGCCCTGGATTCTTCCTCGTTCCTGACTTCTTGGATAATCTCTTTTAGCGACCGATGGGTCATTTCAGATAGGAGTTTTAGCCTTTGGCTGACAGGAGGATGCGAGCTAAAAAGCCTTCCCGGACCCGATTCAGTTAGTTCCCTGGAATCTGGAGAAACCAGGAAAAGAGGTGCATAGAGAGTATTATCCCCGACATAGGAATTGGCTACCTGGGCTTTGTAGATAATTCGGGCTAAAGCTGATGGGTCGCGGCTTAACTCTACGGCGGTGGCATCAGCCAGGAGCTCCCGATGATGACTGATGAGGCTGGTAAAAAAAAGGATAAGAAGATAGGAGAGAAGGCCAGCCACATATATTAAAGGTTGGCTGAGCTCAACCTTCCTTGTCCTGCCGAGAGAATCTTTTCCATAATCTTCTTCCTTGTTTTCTGCTGAATCCAATAGCCTTTCATAAAAAGCGCTCAGGGAGAAGATCAGGGTAAGAAGAAAAGTATCGCCCCTGATTATATGGGCGATTTCATGAGCGACTACCGCCTGAAGTTCATCCCTGGTTGCCTCGGCCAGTAGCCCTTCGGTAACCGCGATAGCCGGAATATTATTTTTATCGATCAGGGATAATGAGTTCAAATTAATTGAAGGGATTATATAAGTTTTAAGATGGGACCATCCAGAAGAGATTTTCATCTCCTCGGCTATGTTGATGAAGCTTAGGTGGTAGCGGTCCTGGGGATCCGGAGGATAAGCTCGGAGATTGGTCAGGATATAGTTAGCCCCGGAACTCCTGGCCTGGAAATAATTCAACGCGGTCAAGAAAGCAGAGATAAAAAGCAGGGCGGCGGTGTATTTATAGAAAAAAGCAGGAGAAAATAGATTTATGCCGGGGATAAAAATTCCCAGGCTTAAAAATATAACTGCCGTTATCAGCCCGATGGTTAAAATATAAAAAAGAAAAAGCAAAAGAAATAGAAAGACAGAGATAAATTTTTGCTTCTTTTCAATTTCCCAATATGATTGGGGAGGAGAAGCGATCTTATCAGCCATAATTTAAACTCGCTTGGAATTTTACAATTTCATGGAGAAAAAGGAAAGATAATTTGCTTTAAATTTAAAGCAAAAAGTTAATAGATGGTTGTCTGCTGCTGGCTGAGCCTGCTTCTGGGTAAAAAAAGAGGGGAAAGCCAAACATGGCTTCCCCCTCTTCCTTCAATAATGGGTTAGAAAGAATATCTTGCCCCAAGACGAAAGATTCTCGGATCGGTTAGGGCAGTCAGGTTTCCGAACTGGACTCTCTTTCCATTAACCGTGGTATAGGTGCTGGAAATAGTATAAACACTGGTAGCAATGGCCACATTGGTCACGTTGAATATGTCGCAGAATAAACCGAGTTGGCCGGCCTTAAAGGGAAGGTTGAAAGTTTTTTCGACCCTTAAATCGAGTTGAGCAAAATAGGGGAGCGATCGGTAACCACGTGGTTCGGCATTAATGGTGGTATTGCCCTGAGGCATCTGGGTCGAGGTTAATCCAAGATCGGCACTCCTTATCTGCCGCTGATAGCGCTGACCATCAAGCAAGCGATAGTAGGCACTTATAAATATTCCCCAGGGCCCCTGCCACATGGCCTGAATTTTAAACTGGTTACGCCTTTCATAAGTAAAGTCGCCCAGGGCATAAATGTGGACATTAGGATTATCGAAATAACTCTGTCCAGACCAGCTGTCGTCAAAATCCGTTCCAATCAGGCCGCGAGATTTCTGCCAGACATATGATACCAGAGCTGACCAACGATGAGAGAATCTTTTATTAAGCGTTACTTCCACCCCATCATAATCCCTTTTGGCCCCAGGCGGATTAGAAACTAACTCCTTCGAAGGCGTGGTTAAATTATCAGTCCTTCTCCAGAAAGTTACGGTAGTATTATTGTAAGGATCAGTAGTAGTAATTGGAGCGTAAATGTACCAGACGGAAGGATCAAGAATGGCATTATATCCTTTTATTGTGTAAAGAGCTTTATAGACTTCGTAATTTAGAGCGTTGATATTGACATCCTCCAGGAGATTCCGATCCCATTTATGAATATATCTGACCCCAAATCGAGTATCAGCCATTATTTCTCTTTCTATTCCGATGGTAAATTCGTCAAGATAAGGTGATTTCAGTTTAGGATCCATAGTTGAGCCAGTGGTGGCGCTGAAATTGTACATAAGCCTATTTGGATCTGGCACTGGCAGACCGGTATTCGGGTCTCGGATATAGTGAACTCTCCAGGATATAAAACTGTTGGGATTAACGGTAACGAACCACTGCATGATATTGGCTATATAATATCGGCAAAAGCTAATTTTGAAAGCAGTCTTCCCATCTCCAGTGAGGTCAAAAGCTGCTCCCAAGCGCGGGGCAAAGGTGTTCCAGATAAGGGGCTTAAAAGATTTGGTAACTCGAGGATCGTAGTAAATTCCGCTTCCCGGAGGATATTCCACTGGTGTTCTTTCCAGGCCCTGTTTGGGAATGATTCCTTCTTGATGATCGTATCGAAGACCCAGATTAAGGGTCAAGCGTCTGAATGGAGACCAGGTGTCCTGAATGAAAGCGCCTATAACCATCTTTCTATCTTTTCGGGTGAAATCAAGGTAATTGACCATATATGGATAGGTACTATCATAGCGGATGCTGCCATCAGCATTGGTGGGTTCATAGAAGAAAGGCCCGTAACCATATTGGTCGTGATTATGGCGGCGATAGCGACTATCCCAGGAATATTCAAATTCAGCACCAGCCTTGAATTCATGACGGCCCAACCAATCATCCAAAAAATAAGTGGTGTCAGTCATTGCCTGAAAGCGGTTGCGGCTGTAGATATCATCGTATCCATAGCTGCCGCTGTAAAGTTGAGTTCGGTTATCGTAAATAGAAACGAGATTGTTTTTGGCGGTTAGGTTCAGGGCATAATCCATGTACCCGGCTTTAATGTTAGAATATAAGTTAGGGCTAAAGAAATGGGTTTCCTGGAAGTTATAGGTGTAAATGGGTGTAGTCTGATTCCAGGTGGTATCAACTGTCTGGTTATAGGCTGCTCCACGATGATGTCTCACGTAATTAGAAAAATTGAACGATAAAACTATTCGGTCTTTTTGAGTTGCCTGAATGGTCACCTTAGCAAAGGGCATTGGTTGTTTGAAATCAAGAGGAACTTGATTTGGCTGATCATAAGGGTAGCCGAGAACATATTGCTGGCTTTTTTGATAGGCGGCGTTGACAAAGAACCAAATCCTATCTTTAATTATCGGACCGCCAAGGTTAAAATCTGGTTCTTCTTCATAATCGAATCCGCCCTTCTGGCCTTCAAAAATTGTCCCTTTGGTATTGGTGCTCTGTATATGTTTGTTGCGATAATAAAAGGCGGCCGAACCGCTGAATTTATTGCCACCCGATCTGGTCACTACGTTAATAACACCACCTCGAACACTCCCATATTCTGCCGGAAGCCCACCGGTCTGAATAGAAAGCTCTTCCATAACGTCCATTCCGAATGTCCCCGCCTGAGTACCAGTAACTGGGTCGGTAACATTAACTCCATCAATATTATAAGTATTATCTCTTTCTGAACTGCCATGGACTGTGCTGGAAGTTACTCCAGGGGCCATATTGAAAAAGGTCCCCAGGTTTCTGGCTGCAGGCAAGCTCTGAAGAACTTCTCTGGTTAGACTGGCGGTCATGGAAGTTCTCTGGATATCAACTGTAGGAGCCTGGCCGGTAACAGTCACGCTTTCTTCAATGGCTGATTGTTCGAGAGTAACATCAAGGGTGGTGGTGACGCCGACGTTTACAGTAATTGCCTCTCGAACAAGTGTTTTAAACCCCTGAAGTTTGAAGGTCACCGTGTAGTCACCTGGCGGTAAAGCGGGGAAACGATAGTGACCATGCTCAGTGGTCACCATGCTCATTTCGCCCATCAGAGCCGGTGACTTAATGGTTACCGAAACACCCGGTAAGGGCTGTTTTTCTGGGTCGTAAACGGTACCATTTAAAGTGCCGGTCTGGGTGATTTGGGCATAGACAGAAGCTACCAGAACTAATATCAAGACAAGGCAATAATAAAATTTTTTCATCCTCCTCCCTCCTGGAAATAATTCTTAAACCCCGAACGAATAGAAAAAATTAAATATCGCTTCTTTATTCTCACCTCCTTTCTTCGCCCAAAAATTAGAGAATTCAGCCCAGATTCTCTAATTTTTTTCTCTTCATGAGCCCAGATTTTCAATATAAGAAAAAAAAAAGTCAATATTATTTTTTGCGCTTCAAAAAAAATTAAGTCCGTAAGCGAAGGCCAGGCAAGGAATGGCAGATTGAGGGATTAAAGCTATTTTTCATGCTTGCCTGGCGGGAAATGCCTCCCTTAAGCCAGA
>PNJE01000110.1 GCA_002877915.1 Candidatus Aminicenantota bacterium | reverse complement strand
TGGCTCAGTGATTCTGGCCTCTGTCTTTGGAGCCTTTATTGTTCAGGCAATTATCGGTCGGCAACCTGCCTTTCGAATGCCTCAAATCGAGAACGTCAGCTGGACTCATTATCTGGTTGTTCCGGTGGTGGCGCTGGTGGCGGCTTTGGTAGGAGTGGCTTTTCAAATCGGGACTCTGGCTCTGCGGGAAAAATTTTTAAGGCATCATAAAATTCCACTGTGGGCGAAGCCGATCTTCGGTGGGCTGACCACCTGGATAATTGGGGTTAGCATTTTTATGTTCACCGGGAAGCTGGGGGTATTTGGCCTTGGCTACCAGGATTTATCTTCCGCCCTGAACAATGATTTTCCTTGGAAAGTGGCTGGCCTTCTGGTTATAGGAAAACTTGTGGCTACCATTGTCAGTTATGCTTCCGGTGGCTGCGGTGGGATTTTTGCTCCTGGCCTTTTTCTTGGGGGAATGAGTGGATTTTTTCTGGCCGGGCTTTTTTCCAGGTGGCTGACTCTTCAGCCGTCTGACCACATAGTTCTGGCCGCGGTTGGGATGACTGCCTGCCTTGGGGCTATTGTCCGGGCGCCTTTAACTTCACTATTGATAGTATTTGAGATGACTCATCAATTCGAGCTGGTGCCGGGGTTACTTTTAGGAACGCTAATCAGCCAGGGGATAGCCAGGATAAGCGGTCATATGAACTTCTATGAGGCCCTGTTGGTTCAGGATGGATATGAACTGCATAAGATAAAGCCGCCGCTTGACATAAGAGCCTGGCAGAATTTGCCTGTTTCCGCGGTAGCTAATTATCGCCCAGTTATCCTGAAGTCCCTGGAGGAAGCTGAACTGAAAAAGGCTATTGAGAAATTTCCCTATAACAACTTTCCGGTGATTCAGGATGGACAGATAAGAGGTATCGTTTCAAGAGATAACATTAAAGCTTTTTTAAATGGGAAAAGAGAGCTGGAAATTTGGCCGGCGGCTTTCTGCTATGAAGATGAAACTATAAAGAAAATTGGCAACCGGTTTTTGGAAAGCCCAGCAAATATACTGATAGTTCTTAGTCGAGCAGATGACCAAATAAAGGGTTTGGTTACTCTGCATGATTTGATTAGGGCCCAGGCGGCAGTAGAGGAGTAAAAAATATTTTTAAAATTGATTCTTAGGGCTGTTCATCTCTTAATAATTTCTTGATAATCACAGCCAGCCGTCCCAAGCTTACTGATTTATGCTGGTAGATTGGGGGTAGGTGCTCATAAACAAAGACCCGGCCTGAATTATTATGTAAACCACGAAGGCCAGAATAAGGACACCGAAGATAATAAATAATATTGACTTGGTATTAGAAACCTTTTCGGCCACTCCCTGGGGGAAAAAAACATCAAACCCCATTTTACCCAGCATGATGATTAAAACCATGATGCCGAGAGCTAGGCGATAAACCAGAATCTTTGCCTGGCTGAAATCTGATCGCTCTATTTTGATAAAGGGTAAAAGGAGCCAGAAGCCGAAAATTAAGAAAATCGCATTAGGCAAAAACTTTAAGAATTTAGATTTTAAACTGGTTATATTCATTTGTTTCTATTTTATCCCTCCTGGTTTCTGGTAATCAATAATTTTTATCCTTTGGGGAAAGTTTAGAGCCCGTCCTCGATACTCTTTTCTCTTTAGTATTGGCCATTTTAAAAGCTACCCAAAATTAAAAACTACCTCAATTATTTTATTCAACACTAATATTTTAGACGCTTAGCTATAAAAAAACTTCATTTTTTATAAATAAAAAACAAAAGAGCTTGCTAAATGGTCTAATTTGGTATAGAATGGTCTACTAAATAATACAAATAGATAGTGAGGTATATTATGGATATTAAATTAACAATTGATAAAAATAGCCCAACACCTTCATATCGTCAGATAATCAAGCAGATCACTTCTTTAATCCATGAGGGAAAATTAAAACCGGGTGACAGATTGCCGACGGAAAGAGAACTGGCTTTAGACCTAAAAATTGCCCGGGGGACAGTAAAGAAGGCTTATGAACTTCTGGCCAAAGACGGCATCATAGAAACCACCCAAGGGCGTGGAACATTTGTTTCAGCCAGGCAAGATATAATTCCTACCGGACGCAAGGAGAGGGCCTTGAGACTGGTTGATAGACTCCTTGATGAACTTAGAGAAATGAATTTTTCCTACCAGGAAATAAGAACTTTTATTGAGTTGAAAATTATAGAAAAGGAAGAGAAGCTGGAAAATTTCAATGTGGCTATGATTGACTGTAATCCAGAAAGCTTGGCTATTTTTGAACGGCAGTTAACTTTTCTCAAACAGGTCAAGGTAGCTCGTTTTCTCCTGGATGAAATAGTGGCCGACCCGGAAGCTGAAAACAGATTAAAGCCTTTTGACCTTGTCCTCACTACCAGCACCCATTACAGCGAACTTTTAGGCAAGCTGCCAGGATTAAGAGAAAAGCTGATTCAAGTAGCCGTTTCTCCCAGCCAGGAGACAATTATTGAAATGGCTGGTCTCAGCCCGACTCAGAAAATCGGTGTGGTTTGCGAAAGTGAGAATTTTCTGGCCAGAGTGATAGCCAGGCTAAAAAATATGGGGATAGTTACTGGAACGGTACCCTGTCTGTTCATTAAAAATGAAGATAAATTACCTGAATTTTTGGAAAAGATTGATGTGGTTTTTGTCCCGCCCGGCTATCAATTGCAGAGAAAAAAAGAAAATGTTTCAGCCGTTCAGGCCTTTACTGAAAAAGGAGGGAAAATTATTACCTTTGATTATCAAATAGAGAGAGGTTCCCTCCTTTATGTTGAGGAAAGAATCAGCCAATTACTTAACCCTTAGGCTTGATTAATTTTGATCAAAAAACCAGCCATTTTGTTTGGAAATTTTAACCAGCGACTTTAAGTGAAGCGACAGGAGCAAGAAATGGAAGATAAAACCAGAAGGGAAAAGGATACCATAATCCTTGGAGTTATTGGTTCTGATTGCCATTCAGTCGGCAATAAGATTCTGGAATTATTTTTTACCGCTGAGGGCTTTAAGGTGGTTAATTTAGGAGTGATGGTTTCCCAGCAGGAATTTGTCAATGCAGCTATCGAAAGCAATGCCAAGGCAATTTTAATTTCTTCCCTTTATGGCCATGGAGAAATTGACTGCCAGGGCTTTAGAGACCTCTGCCTGGAAAAAGGTCTTGACCCGATAATACTTTATGCTGGAGGCAACCTGGTAGTCGGGAAGACCCCCTTTGCAGTAGTTGAAACCAAATTTAAAAAAATGGGTTTTGATCGGGTTTTCCCTCCGGATGTCGATTTGAAAAAAGTGGCTGAAATTCTAAGACAGGATATTAAGGAGAAATTTGGTTTAGATTCTCAGAAAACAAAGCCTGATAAATATATTCAAACCAAGGAAAATCTTTGAGATTAACGGTTGATAAAAGATGAAATCAATAATCAGCATTGACATTGGCTCAACCTGGACCAAGGGAGGGCTGTTTGTTCTTATTGATTCAGACCTTCAACTGTCTAAAAAATTTGCTGTTCCGACCACTCAAGATAATCTCGTTCGTGGCTTTGCCGAAGTTTTGGCTTCTCTGCTCGAAAAGGAGAAGTTGACCCCATTAGAGCAAATGGTCGGAAAAGCTGAAGTCTATTTTTCATCCTCAGCCAAGGGCGGCTTGAGGATAGCGGCTATCGGCTTAGTTCCTGACCTGACTCTGCAGCTGGCCAAATTGGCCGCCATGTCTGCTGGTGGGAAAGTCGTTCGGAGTTTTTCCTTTTCTCTAACTAAAAGCGACATAGCTGAGCTGGAAAAACTTCAACCGGATATAGTTTTGTTTAGCGGCGGTACCGATGGAGGTAATATTAAGTATCTCTTAGAAAATGCCTACAAATTGGAAGATGCTCGGCTGGCTGCTCCGGTTGTCTATGCGGGTAATCGGGCGGTGGCAGAAGAAGTAGTTGAGATTATGAAAAGTAAAGAAGTAATTGTTACTGAGAACCTGATGCCTGAAGTCGGTCAGGTCAACATTGAGCCAGCGCGAGAAAAAATCAGGGAAATATTCTTAAAAAGAATTGTTAATGGACGAGGACTTTCAGAAATTGTTGAGTTATTTAATACCCAGCCAAAGCCAACCCCCTTGGCTGTATTTGAGCTGGTTTCGGCTATTCCCAAGTTTAATTCTGATTGGTCAGACCTGGCAGCCATTGATATCGGCGGGGCCACCACTGATTTTTATTCTAATACCGAATCATTTCTGGAAACAGATACGGTAGTTTTAAAAGGTATCCGTGAACCGAAAGTGAAAAGAACAGTCGAGGGCGATCTGGGAATGAGAGTTTCAGCCCGCTCATTATTAGATACCGGCAGGATTTACTTTGAAGAGCGATTAAAAAATATGGATTTAAATCTTGAGAAGATGAAAGAGTTTGTGGAAAAAATATCTGCCAATACTGGCTATCTGCCAAAAAATGAACAAGAAATTGAGCTCGATCGAATTTTGGCTGAAGCCTGCGTTTATTATTCAGCGCTGAGGCATGCTGGTGGCTGGAAAGAAACTTATACTCCTCAGGGCAAGGTCTATGTGCAGACGGGGAAAGATTTAAGAAGGGTAAAAGCTGTTGTCGGAAGTGGCGGTTTTTTGGCGGCCGAGTTATGTGGGGAAACCATGCGCCGGCCATTGGAAAAGCTTAAAAATTTTGGAGATGAGAAAAAACTTCTACCCGAGAATCCAGTTTTTTATCGAGATAAAAATTATCTTTTCCCATTGTTAGGAAATCTGGTCGGAAAATATCCGAAAGAAGCTACCACCTTAGCTCTGGCTTCCTTAGAAATTATCTCAGATGAAGGGATGAAGAAATGATTAAGAATGAAAAAATTGACCTTAAAGAATTTTTTGAAATTAGGAAAGAAGTCCTGCAAACCTGGCCTACGGGCCAGAAAGTTTCTATTGATGAAGCTGTTAGGTTTCATCGGACAATTCCTGAGGAGAGACGTTTTGCTTGGGTGATGAAAAAGGCCCGGGAGAAGAGGCAAACTTTGCTTCAGCCGAGGGCTGGAGTAGCCCTGATTGATGATCACATTCGGCTGCTACGATATCTGGAAACTGAAGGACAGGCCGATCTACTTCCTACGACCATTGATGCTTATACTCGCCAGAACAGGTACGAAGAAGCCGAAAAGGGAATAGAAAAATCAAAGCAGGCGGGTACTTCGCTGCTAAATGGCTTTCCGGCAGTCAACCACGGAGTTGATGGCTGCCGTCGGGTGGTAGAAAATGTGACCAAGCCGCTTCAGGTACGGCATGGAACTCCCGATCCGCGTCTTCTGGCCGAGATTACTCTGGCGGCTGGTTTTACCAGCTTTGAAGGGGGCGGAATTTCCTATAATATCCCTTATGCCAAGAGGGTTCCGGTAGAGAAGTCTCTTCGAGATTGGCAGTACGTAGATCGGTTGGTTGGCTTTTACGAAGAAAACGGAATAAGAATTAATAGAGAGCCATTCGGACCTCTAACTGGCACCTTGGTGCCGCCGTGTATTTCTATTGTTTCAGGCCTCATAGAAGGCCTTCTGGCCCTTAAACAGGGCGTTAAATCCATTACTCTCGGGTATGG
>PNJE01000104.1 GCA_002877915.1 Candidatus Aminicenantota bacterium | reverse complement strand
CTGGCTTCCGGGACAGATTTCCCGGGTGTTTTGAGCGGCAATTAACAGCAAAGGAGAATCAACAAAAGGCCACTGAGGCTTTTCCGCAGAAACCATTACCGGTACCCATCCGCGGGCGCTTTCACCTGTGCGCATATTCCTCAAGATAAGTACCGCCTTATAATGACCTGGCTTGGCGACAAACAGGAAAGACGGAAGGAAGATTTTATTTTCCTGTTTTTCTTTATCTTTTAAGGCTATTTTAAATTTCCTGATGGAGTCGAGATCGCCATGCTCATTAAACAACAGGAGATAAGCTTCCGCTTTCGAACTGATGATTTCACCAATCGCCTGAGAATCAGCCCGGGCAAAAACCATTGTGTTTGCTTCGCCGACCATCCTTAGCGAAAGACTGGCTACGGGAATTTCAACTGGAATAAAAGGACTCACTGGTTGTTCATTGAGGGCCAGCTCAATTAGATTTATTAGCTTTTCAAAGCTGGTATATTTATTAAATGGTTTAGGATCGTAATAGCCTGCCTGGGCATAGACTTCCAGACCTTTTCTTTTTACCTTGACTTTAATTTTATGAAATTGTCCATCCCAACGTTCATCAACTTTAAAACCCAGGACATAATAAGAACCAGTCAGATTGGTAATCTCTTCAGCGGGCGTCTGCGGATTAACTGTAGCGGCATAAAAACGTCCTCCTGTTTCCTGGGCTAACTGACGGAGTGATTCCGAACCATCCAGTTCATTCCCGGCTGGAGTCAGGCTCTGAAGGTTGGTCGTTCCGACCTCTCGATCAATTGGCCGGGAGACATCTACAGTGAAAACAACGCAACTGGAGGCTTTGAGCTCAGTAAGGAGCTCATTGAAATCATTGCGCAGGCCAAGGTCAGGACGCGAGGCATCATATTCTCGGAGCTCGGATAAAAACGAATCGCTACCCTGACGGCTGACCAGGTCAGGACCACCGGTACGCCCGAAAAGGACTTGGCGGGCTAAGCCTCCGGAAAACAGGATGATATGCTTATAGCCAGGAACGGTTCGCAAAACTTTGGCCAGCCGGTTTAGGGAAATAAGAAGAAACTGGGCTTGCTGAATATAATCTTGATTATCCACCGGCCAGTTAATTGTCTGGCCCGCCCGGTTTCTATCCCGCCGGGCCAGAATATTATCTTCGGGCGAGACAAAACCGGCTACTGGGGCTTTCAGGTCGCTAAGGTTTACGTCCTGGTCAGATAAGGCTTCGGAGTAATAAAAGCGGGTCAGGCTTTCAGCTCGGCCGGTAGCGTTTTTTATCCCGAAGTCAGAGACGATCTGACGAATTCTGTTTATATCCCTGGTCAAATATTCTAAAAGATTTAACCCCCCGAGCGCTGTATAGGTTAGCACAGCTATCTGGTCATTTGGTAGAAGTCGGCTGTCGAGAAATTTGAGAGCAGCTTCTTTTGCCCGCAACACTCCCCGGCTATCGGTAAAAGCAAAGTCAAAAAACAGGAAAAATTTTCGTCCGAGAGACTCCGATTCAGCTGAGGGAGATGCAGCCGAAGCCAAAGTTTCAGGTGAAAATAAGTGCTTTTCAAAATGCATCAGGGAGACAGGTTTATTATTATCATAGACTTCAAAATCTTCAGGAGTTAAATCAGAAACAGGGGCACCCTTTCGGTCAGTAACATAAACCTGAATCAGCTTGACAGCTACGGTGACCTGGTATTTTGTCTGGTCGCGGACAAATTGAGGGGCCTGATCTTTAGCCTGCGCCCAGGTTAATTTATCCGGATCACCGGGCAAAGTCAGCCAGCCTAACGATCGGTTAAGGCCTTCGATGTTTGTTTTGATTTCGCCCGAGGGCTGTAGTTTTATTTGGCTTTGTTGGGACAGAGCAGCTCCTCCTGTTAGCTGGTATTTATAATGCTCCTCAGCCTGGAGTTTGAGGCAACTGTAGAGGAAAACAAAAGTAAGAAGCAACAACCCGATTATTTTCAAGGAGGCAGCAGAAGTCCGCGCCTTCATATTAAATCCCCTTCTTTTATAAATTTAATCCGGCAGAAGGTTATGTCAATTTTAAAAACAATTTAAAACAATTTGGCTCCGGGCAAAGAAAATTTTTAAAAGAAAATTTTAAACCGCTTGATGGAATTTTCCTGTTTTTAGAAAATAAAAAATTTCATCGAGGCTAAACTGCACTTTTCGCTGAAGAGCTTCCCTCGTGTTAAAAGCATTATGGGGAGTTAAAATTACCCCGGGACATTCAAGGAGCTTAGTGACCAGCTGAGCTTTTTTTGAGTCCCTGATTTTTCCGGTGCGCAGGGCTGAACCAACCTCTGGTTCATCCTCGAATACATCGAGCGCCAGGCCTCCCAAGTGACCTTCCTCCACTAATTGCAGGAGATCAAAAAGTGGAGCATGTTCGCCCCGGGCAATATTAATGAAAATCACTCCTGGTCGGGCTTTCTTAAGCAGCTCATAATTAAAGTAATGATAGTTTTCTTCGGTTAGGTTCATGGCGCAGATAATTACATCCGCCCACTTAACGCCTTCTTCTTTCTCCACATAATTGACAAAATCATGGCGCCGGACAATATCCACTCCCCTTACCTCCATTCCCAGACCCAGGGCTATTCTGACGATTTCGCCACCTATCCGACCAACTCCTACCACTAATAACTTTTTCCCAAGACACTCTGAGCCAGTTAAACCATCTCGGTAAAATGTCTTGAACTGCTCTATCTGGGCTGGCAGGTTGCGCTTCAGGGCCATCATCAGCAATATGGCTTGCTCAGCTACCGCCCGGGTAGCATATTCTTCCAGATAACCTAAAGACAGAGGCCGGTGAATCTGGCTTTTATAAATCTTCAAGTTATCAAAACCGGTAGTCCGGCTTAAAACTCCATCAAGTTTATCCTGCCATTCGACTGGAATAATCGATTGGGTGCGAACGCTGATGAGCCTGGCCGGTGGTTCTTTATGTCCGCTTTCCTGAATCGTTTTGTCCGTTAGGCCGAGCTCAAGGCGCCCTCGACTAAGGCTCTTTATAAGCTGGGCTTCTTCTTCAAAAGCTTCATAAAAATATACGTCCATAATTTTCACCTTAAGATTAGCCTTAAGATTAGCTTAATGGTAACAATTTTAAATAAAAGCTAATTCTTCTGCAATTGAAGAAGCAAAAATGGGTCATAAGTTAAAGAATTAAGAGCTTACCGGAATATTTATTGGGTTAAGTTTTCTATATCTTAACTATAATAAAAAGGTTCGGTTATTAGAATTTGTCCAGGCATCCTTAGGCTGCCCAAAGGAAGTAATTTTAAAATTTGCTTCTTATTTTTGAGATGCCATAAAATAAAGCAGGAGGTTTTAAATCGTGGCTAAAATTTATTATGTTGGCGACTGGGCGATTCTTACCGGCCCGGTTTTTGCCGAGACTCCCTTTTATCATTCCCCTAAGGGACTGGACATTTCTTTACGATGAAGGCTCTGACCAGGCTGAGTGAACCGGTAGTTTTTCCGATAATTCAGGACGCCCCAATAATGGCGGCGGTGCTGATTTCAATTTATTTCTTTAAGGAAAAAATAAAACCCCTGGCTTACTTAGGAATAGTCCTGGGCCTGGCGGGCATCATTTTCCTGACGATAAAATAAACCTCAAAAAATTGGGGAGACCGGTAGATATCCTTTTTTTAGAAAGGAGAAGGGATGGCTGAAAGAACATTACCTCAATTGTTTGAAGAAAGTGTGAAAAAATTTCCGGATAACGTGGTTATTTGGGAAAAAAGAAGTGGCCAATATGAAGGTATTTCTTACAAAGAAATGCAGTCGCGGGTGCATCGTTTTGCCGCCGGCCTGTTGAGCCTTGGCCTTAAAAGAGGCGAACGAGTGGCGCTTATTAGTGAAGGCCGAGCCGACTGGCTGATGAGCGAGCTGGGTATTCTTTACGCTGGCGCGGTCAATGTGCCCATCTCGGTAAAAATTGACGAACCAACCGAACTTAAATTCCGCTTAGCCCACTCCGGAAGCCGGATGGCCATCGTCTCCGGGGGGCAATGGTCAAAAATAAGGGCTATAAAAGGAGACTTGCCTGACCTGGAAAGGATAATTATCCTGGACAAGGTTGAAGGCCTTGAGCCTGATGAAATATATGCCGAGGAAGTTCTCCATCAGGGTGACCTTTTTTTGACTGCTCATTTCCGAGAATTTGAAGAAACCTGGACCTCGGTTAAAGAATCAGACCTGGCCAATATTTGTTATACTTCTGGAACCACCGCCGACCCTAAGGGGATTATGCTCACTCACCGGAATTACACCTCTAACGTTGAGCACTCGCTTTCCCTGGTCGAGTGTCCACCGTATTATGTAACCCTTCTCATCCTGCCCTGGGATCATGCTTTTGCCCATACCTGTGGAATATACGGAATGATAAAAGGTGGAGCGGCTATCGCCTGCGTTGAAAGCGGAAAGTCAGCGCTTGAGACCATCAAGAATATCCCAAAGAATATCAGGGAAATAAGGCCGACCGTCATCCTGAGCGTCCCTTCCTTAGCCAAAAGCTTCAAGAAAAACATCGAAAAAGCCATTAGCGAAAAGGGACCGAAAATTGAAGCCCTGTTTAAAAAGGGTCTGGAGGCCGCTTATGAGTATAATGGTGAAGGCTGGAACCGGGGACAAGGTAAAAGAAAGCTGAAAAAACAATTGTACTTTCTGATAGATAAACTGATTTTCAGCCAAATCAGAAAGAACTTTGGAGGGCGGTTGGAATTATTTGTTGGTGGAGGAGCGCTGTTGGATATTGAGCTTCAGCGATTTTTTTATGCTCTCGGAATGCCCATGTTCCAGGGCTATGGGTTAACTGAAGCTTCTCCGGTTATCTCAGCTAATAACCAAAAGGAGCATAAGTTGGGGTCATCAGGTAAACCGGCCAGGGCCATAGAAGTTAAAATTTGTGACGAAAACGGAAACGAAATGCCTATTGGTCAAAAAGGAGAAATCGTTATCCGTGGCGAAAATGTCATGGCCGGCTACTGGAAGAATGAGAAAGCCTCTCAAGAAGCCATCCGCCAGGGCTGGTTGTATACTGGGGACCTGGGGTACTTTGACCAGGACGGCTACCTTTATGTTGTTGGCCGGACCAAAAGCTTGATGATAGCTAATGACGGCGAAAAATACAGCCCGGAAGAAATTGAAGAGGCCATTACCGAAGCTTCGCCCTATATCGAGCAGATAATGCTTTATAATAATCAATCGCCCTATACTGTCGCCCTGGTTGTGCCGAACAAGGAAAATTTGCGGCTCTGGCTCAAATCAAGAAAACTCGATCCGAGAACCCCCGAGGGGCAGGAAGCCGCGCTGAAATTATTAGAATCCGAGATTGCCCATTTTAGGGAAGGTGGAAAAGAAGCCGGTAAATTCCCGGTGAGGTGGCTGCCGGCAACTTTTGCTGTGCTGGGAGAAGGTTTCACCGAGCAGAACCGATTAATGAATTCGACACTGAAAATAGTCAGGCCAAAAATCGTAGAATTTTATAAAAATAGAATCGAATTTATGTTTACTTCGGAAGGAAAAGATATTCTTAATCACCAGAACCGGACGATTATCAGCCGGCTATAATAAATCGGGAACCTAATAAACCGCCTAATAAATCGAATAAATCGGGACACCCGAATAAATCGGGACACCCTAAATAAATCGGGACACCCTAGAATTTTCCAATTTTTCAGCTTGCCCACTCATTTAGGACAATAGGAAATTAGATCGGAAGAGC
>PNJE01000045.1 GCA_002877915.1 Candidatus Aminicenantota bacterium | reverse complement strand
CCCGAAAATCCAGACAGACTTTTTCCCTTTCTTAAGCTCATAAAAAGCTAAAGGCTTAGCTGGTTTTTGCGTCACTTTCCAGAAAATTTCCCGCGCCCCGGCTTTGGCCGCGGCTGCTTTAACCAGGTCATAATCTCCAACTGAAACGCCTCCCGAGGTAATAATGATATCCGCCTGCCTGGCAGCTGCTTTCAAAGCTCTGGTCATGGATTTCAGGTCATCCTTAACCCACCCCAGGCTTAAAAGCTCTGCTCCGCTGGCTTTAATTAGCGCCCGGAGAATAGTGGAGTTAGAATCATAAATTTTCCCCGGCTTTAACCTTTCCCCTGGCTGGCATAGTTCGTTTCCGGTTATGAGCACCGCCACCTTTGGCCGCTTAAACACCTTAACTTTATCGAACCCGCAGGCAGCCAGAAGGCCAACATGAGGTGGCTTTAGCTCTGTTCCCTTTTCAATTATCACAGCTCCCTTAACCACATCCTCGCCTGCCTCTCTGACATTTTCACCGGGGCGAAATTGCCTTTTTAAAATGACATAGCCGTTTTCTTCTGGCGCCTCTTCCACAGGAACCACAGCATCAGCACCAGCCGGCACCGGCGCTCCAGTCATGACTTTAACTGCCTGCCCGCATCCAAGTTTTTTTCTGAAATATTCACCAGCTGGCTGTTCGGCCACGAGCTTTAATCTGACAGGCTGGCCATCGCTCGCCGCGCCCGTATCCTCGCTTCTTACAGCATAACCATCTACCGCTGAATTCCGAAAAGGCGGCACGGCTATTTTTGAACGCACCTCGTCAGCCGCCACACAGCCGAGAGCTTCTTTTAGCGGAACTTTTTCCTTCCCCAACACCTGAGCTTTTTCTATCACCAGGTTTCGCGCCTTATCGTATGAAATCATGGTCTTAATCCCCTTCATCAATTTTATTTTCTTGTTGGCTAGGCCAAGTAGTCAGAGCTGAAGCCTTGATTCCAGCCCAGATTTTCTTTCCTACCTCAAGCTCAAGCTCTGCGGCCGAACTTCTGGCAACAAAAGCTTTAAGGCTAAACCCACATTCAAGATAAACCAGCACCATCCGGTCAAGCGGCCGGAGCTCGGTGACCTCGGCCAGAAACCAGTTCCTGACGCTGGTGGAAGGTTGCTGCCGGGCCAGGATGACTTCCTCTGGCCTGAAAGTCAGAACCACTTTTTCTCCCGGCTTATGCTGGCCAAAGGCAAATATCTTTTCACCATGCGCAGCTACTTCCAAAAGTCCATTTTCCGAGTTAACCACCTGCCCCTCGACCAAAGTTTCATGCCCCATCAGGTTAGAAATTTCAGGCGTGGCAGGCGCGGTGGAGATTTCTTCCGGGGTACCGGTCTGGATAATTTGGCCGTTGAGCATGACCGCCATCCTGTCGCCAACATAAGCTGCTTCCTGGCGCACATGAGTTACCAAAATGGTAGTTACTCCGGTTGTTTTTCTTAGGCGGTAAAAATCAGCCATCAGCCGGTCTTTGTACTGCACATCAAGCCCGTTAAACGGCTCATCCAGCAGCAAAATTTCCGGTTCAAGAATGAAAGCTCGGGCTAAATGCACCCGCTGTCTTTCTCCTCCAGATAATTCTTCAGGCAGACGACCGAGCAAAGGTTCGACCTGAAAAGCAGCCGCTATTTTCTCCAGCCGTTTTTTCTGTTGCGTTTGGTCAACCTTCCTGAATTTAAGACCAAGTAGCAAATTATCGCCCACTGTCCCCTTAAAAAAGACCGGTTTCTGCAGCAAATAAACAATTTTCTTACGGAACTCAGCCGAGTTCTTCAGTTCAACTTTTTGGCCCTGGTAATAAATCTCTCCAGCATCAGCTGGCTGAAGGAATGATATCAGCCGCAAAAAGGTGCTTTTGCCAGCACCATTCGGCCCAAAAAGAACCAAACATTCTCCCGGCTTCAAATCAAAATAGTTCACATCCACTATCAGCCGCTGGCCGCTCGCCAGTTTAAGGTTCTTTACTTCCAGTGTTGGCCTTTCCACCGGCTAACTCCTTTCTGCTGGAGAGAAGTCAAAAACCAATTCACCGCAAAAGTCAAAGCCAAAAGGATTAGTGCAAGGTAAATAGCGGAACGAAAATTTCCCATCCTGGTTTCTTGGACAATAGCGGTCGTCAGGACCCGCGTGTAACCTTTGAGGTTTCCGCCAACCATCATGACCGCACCTACCTCAGAAATGACTCCGCCGAAAGCAGCGATAATTGCGGCTAATTGTCCCATCCTCGATTCTTTAAGCAACACCAGGACTACCTGAAAGTAGCTGGCGCCGAGGGCTCTGGCCTGGAGAAGCACTTCCGGGTCAACCTGTTCAAAGGCGGCCAAGGAAAGTCCGACAACCAAAGGTAGCGCAATGATGAACTGAGCAATGACCATAGCCGCCGGGGTGTACATCATCGGCAGGAAGCCCAGCGGCCCCGTTCGCCAAAAAAGAATAGCCACAAACAGCCCAACCACCACGGGCGGAAGCCCCATTCCAGTGTTAACCAAAGCAATTATTAGCTTCTTACCCGGAAATTGCTTTAAGTAGAGCAGCACGGCCGAAGGCAAGCCGATGGCCATCGCCAGAGCTGCGGCCGAACCAGAAACCACTAAGCTCAGCCTGGTTATTTCCAAGATTTCTTTTAAGGGCAATTCTTGCTTTCTCCTTTTTATTTTCCTAATTCCTCTGCTATCTATTCTCCTTTATCCTTAGCCTGGTTAAGCCGAAGAGCGATAAAAATTGGTTTATCTTCTGGTCGTTTCCGGCCGAATTCAGAAATTATCTTCTGCGCTTTTTCTGAAATAAGAAAATCAACCAGGGCTTCAGCCCCAGTGGTATTAATTTTGCCTGACAAATTCTTTATGGTAAGGCCAGAATAAATGTTCTTGTATTTGGCGTCATTCGTTAGAACCTCAAGTTTTAATTGAGAGCTAAGCTGTCTAAAAGTCGGATAATCAGTCAGAATATAAGCCTGTCTTTCTGAAGCAAGCAAAAGGCTTTCTCCCATTCCTTGACCAGTTTGAAGATACCAATCACCAGAAGGACTAATTCCCGCAACTTCCCAGATTTTCATCTCTAAATGATGCGTGCCGGATTTATCTGCCCGGCTGACAAATGGACGCTTAACTGAGGCAATTCGGCTAAAAGCTTCCACAAAAGATTTCCCTCGAATAGCGGCTTCATCTGCCGCCGGCCCGGCGATGACCATCTCGCTGAGCATGAATTCCTCGCGTCTTAAGCCAAACCCCTCCTGGATAAATTTAGCTTCAAGGTCGGGAGCATGAACCAAAAGGACATCAGCCACCTGGCGCCGCCCCATCTCCAGGGCTTCTCCGGTGCCTACGGCGATGATTTTGACTTTAAGGCCAGATTCTTTTTCAAAGGCGGGCACCAAAACATCCAGGAGTCCGCTGTCCTGAAGGCTGGTAGTGGTGGCGACCACCAGTTCCCCATCAAGATTTTTTGTGGCCACGGCTTTCTCACTGCTGCCTTCCTCCGGAGCCATTTTCCCGTGATTTACCAGACTGATTATTCCCCACAGGAGAAAGAACATCAGCACTAATAGCAAAACATAGAATATTCTTCTTTTTTTTCTTTGATTTTGGTTTGTTAGCTTTAATTCTTTCTCTTTGGCCATTACTAATTCCTTTTTTCTTTCTATAAGAGTAATCTTTCTTAAAATATTTACCTCTTATTCCTTAGGTTTTTACCAACCACCTTGCTTCAACACTAATTGCTTAATTTAATTTTACAGCTTAATCGCCTGCTTCAGTTTTGGCCACATTTCACACTCAAACTGACTTGATGGTCCTGCTTCCTCATCGCTATACTTTCTCATCAGCTGACCTTTATATACGGAACCTTTTATCCATCGCACCTCTTCTGGCTCAAGCCATTTAAAGGAATTAAATTCAATTGGCCAATTCTTGTTTAAACTCCTTCGCTATCTGTTTCTCTTTCACAATTTCCATTCAGCTCCTTTAATTCCTTAACTGCCCTCTCTTCCACTTCCCTCAGATACCCGCCTGACTATCAAAAAAAGGGCATGCCTTCCACCCAGAAAGCATGCCCTGAGAATTCATCTTTAACTCCTTTCCTGAGCGGGAGGCAGTGGCCGTTTCCAGCCATACCCTGTCGGCCGGCGTCCATACCTTCAAGGCTTCTTTTCGAGGCTTCAGGCACGCCGGCTCGGAGCGTGATTAAATTTCAAAGATCAAGCTGATTACAGGATATTTTTATACCTTTATTTTGAGTTAGGGTCAAGTCTTGCATGACTCTTCAGTTAATAATGTGGTAGAGAAGAATGGGGACTATAGCAGCTGAGATGAATGATAGAAGAACTTTTCTAATATAAACTTCCATTTTTTTATAGCCGCAGCTCATTCTCTTGATAGCCTTGTAGATTAATTAATTTCAGAAATCGATTGCTTATGATTAGTGGTAGGCTAACCTCTTTATTATGTTGCAGTCCAACAAGGAATTTTGACCATATGTCCTTCTCATTTTGCCCACACTCTTGATTTAATCCCTGCCCTGAAACCATTTGTTTTACCTTCCAATAGGATAAAAGAGAAAGCCTTTCAATTTCAGCCTTAACAAGTTGTCGCCACCCCCGAAAGACCTTAGAGCCAGAACTGGGCCACTTCGGGCATAGGAGCCCCGTCTACCAGGCTGATGGCAAAAGATTCTCCGCTGCTTCATCGCTTCATTAAACAGGGATTCTATCAAATGGTATCTTTATTCTAATTTTAATAAATCATCCAAAATTAGATATACTGCGTCGGCGCAACAGCAGCCCGGTGCCCGCGAAAATTAAGCAGAAGAACAGATATTCCAAGAACTCTGATTGGAGATGTTTAGTTAGCTCCAGTTTTCTTTTTCTCCTCTACCCAGGACATCTTCTCGTCCCACCCTTTTATCAATTTTTCCCTTTTCTCCAGGCTATCGAGATAGAGCCGCAGGTTGATAATCTCATCGCGGATGGCCAGCGCCAGTTGCTTCACCGCCTCAGAGCTTTCGCCTTTTACTTCTTCTCCTCGAACCTCACCTATGAATCTTGACATTTCGCGGTTTATAAGCGGAGCCAGGATTCCATCAGGGTCAGGTCCAGCCGTCATTTTAATAATGCCCAGGAGCCTCTGGTAACGGACAAAAAATGGCCCGTCAATTTGATTTTGTTGGCGAAGCTGGCGAGCGTCAGCCATCAGCTTCTTGAGTGTTTGACCCACCTGTTCCAGGTCCCATTTTCCAGAATTGCTGGCCTCATAGAAAATCTGGCTCAGATTATCCAACAGGGCGTAACCGCTTTTATTTTCCGCCGTCTGGGCATGAGATACCGTACTAAAGCCTAAGACAAAGCCAGTCAGAGAAATTATGGCCAAAGCCGCTTTAATTTTTTTAGCCATTTCAAACCTCCTTTTGCTGAAATATCAATAAAATTTTAGCCTTCCCTTAAAACTTTATCAATTTAACTATGGATGAAAATCCTCCCTCGCTTTTAACCTCGTTTTATGAGTTTATAAAAAATGGTCTTAAAATACAAATGGCTGACCAGTTCGGAAATGAAAATGAAAATTAATTATATTATCTAAAGGAATTGATAGCAGAAAGAAGCAAGAACCCAAAAATTAAAATCGCTTAGCCGAAGCCTCCCGATAAAAGCTATCCTTAATGCTATTCTGAACGAAGACAAAAGCCTTTAAAATTATCAAATAAAAAAGATTTAACCTTGAGCTGAGCCTTTCAAAAAATTATCGAGAAGTTATTGATGGAAAGAAACATTTTAAAGTTACTGGCTCTATACCCAGTAGACCGCAAAGGTTCGCTAATTATTTCTTTGGTTAGTTAAAGGTCTTAGGCCTGCTTTATAAAAGTTTTTTCTTTGCCCCTATTTTATAGCTTTCGTATGCCTGAAAATTTTTATAGACGAAAATTTAACCAGGCGGTAAAATTTATTTAAGATGAAAAATGCTCAGTAAAAAAGAATCGGGGAAATGAAGCTTAAAAATTTTGGCTGGCGTAACTTAGCCATCTTTTTAGTTATTTTTATTTCCCTAATTATTTTTTCCGCTTGCTCGAAAGGAGAAAAGCCCATGCTCAAAGCCGACAGTCTTAAGCTGCCAGAAACAATAGATGGCTGGACACTAAGTGGCCCACCTCAAAAAATAACTCGGGAGACGATTTTTGATTATATAGATGGAGGAGGAGAGCTCTACTTAGCCTACAAGTTTAATCAACTTATGGTCTGGAAATATCAGTCTGAAAAAGATAGCGAAAACGAAATTGTAGTCGAAGTCTATGAGATGCAGAATCCTCAAGAAACTTTTGGCTTGCTCTCCCTTGACTGGACCGGTGAACCTGTTGCTTTGAAACCAGAGCCTGAGACACCACCAGAAAGCCCAGTCTCACCCACTTTCACTGCTCTCTACGGTGATGGATTGCTCCGAGCGCGGGTGGATAATTTATACCTTCGAATTCTGGCTTCAAGAGAAACGCCTATCATAAAAGAAACTATTTTAAATTTAGGCAAAATTATCGCCACCGAAGGTTCTCACTCTACTCTGCCAGATATTCTTGCTGTTTTAAAATCTAAGGTCGGCTCCAGCTGGCAGATAAAAAAGGAAAGAACGAGTTATTTCCATTCGTATTTGATTTTAAACTCTCTTTACTATCTGAGCCACGAAAACATCCTTCATCTCGGTCCGGATTGTGAGGCTATCTACACCGAGTGGGAAAACAAGAAAACTGGGAATAAAAAATCAGTTAGGATGATTATCATCAAATATCCCAGCCATCAGGCCGCCAGCCAGGCCTTAGATGAATTTAAGCCTGCCTATGTCCCAGAAAAGGCAGCAGCTGAAGTAAAGCCATCATCTCCTGAGGTGGAAAAAGCTCTACCGCTGGAAGACGGTTGGGCTGGCTGGAAACTTGACGGTAATTTCCTGACCCTGGTTTTTGAAGCTCCTGATGAAAGTGCTGTGGAAGAGTTATTCTCCCTGGGAAGCTTGAAATGACTTGAATTAATTTTTAAATAGGATTTTAATTAGGATGAAAACGAAGGCAAATTATGGAGGGGAAAAATGAGTAGCAGAAAAAGACTTATAACTCGGCGTGATTTTATCAGGGGAACTATCAGTGCCACTTTGGGCTTAAGTCTATTCAAGCCAGACTGGGTGCAAAAATCCATAGCCGAAACGCAAAAGAATGTGGGAAACAAGAGCTTGGTAGTACTGGTGCGCGACCAGAATGTGCTGGATGGTCAGCTAAAAGTCAACAGACAGGTCCTGGCCAGCATGGTCGAGCGCTTGATGTTGGAATTAACTGGGAAAAAAGATATCAAGCAGGCCTGGCTTTCCTTTTTCAGTCCGAAAGATGTCGTTGGCTTGGTGCCCACTCCGATGATGAACCCAACGCACCAAGAGCTTCTGGACCTGATTAAAGAATCACTGGCAGCAGCCGGTATTCCAGAAACGAATATAAGGAATGCTCAGGGACGGAATGTCGACTTGGCACCCATGACGGCACTTATTTCAGTTCCAGGATTAAAAGCCCACTGGTTGACTGGAATAGGCACGGTTATAAAAAATTACATTCTTTTTTCCGGTGCTCCCCGAAATTATCACTATGAAGATAGCGCCAAATTGGGCGAAATCTGGCATTTGCCTCAGGTCAAAGGCAAGACCAGGCTGATAATTGTTGATGCTCTGCGTCCGGTTTGCGACAAAGGACCGCAGTTTGACCCGCGTTATCGCTGGCCATACAAAGGGCTTTTAGCCAGTACCGACCCGGTGGCCCTGGACGCCGTTGGCCTAAAAATCATTCAGGCTAAAAGAGATGAGTTTCGCGGTGAACCCTGGCCCATTTCTCCCCCGCCCATTTGCATCGAAGCCGCCGACACAGTTTACAAATTGGGCCACAGCCAGTTAGCAGACATCGAGCTAAAGACTATTGGCTGGAAAGAGGAAATTCTTATTTAATAAGGGAATATAAATTTTAAGTTTCTTTTTAGGCTTTAATCAGAAAACAAAAAATTTAAGTTCCCAAAAGGCAGAAACCTGTTTAATTTTCGATTACGGGTACGCCGAATCGTGGAGTAACTTATACCCCTCTGTTAAGCACCTTAAAAACATATTTTAAAATCTTATAAGTAGCCATAGAAATAATTCAAATGGTTATCACCCCAGGCCTTTTTATTTCTCAATTTTTATTATTTGCTTTCTTTTTTTTGGCTTCTCTGGCACTAATAAAAAACGCCATTTCTTTTTCGACCAGTAAGGACCGGCATAATCAATTCCAATTCGCGGGGTCCTTTTAATTTGACTTGGTTTGACTACCTTACCACGGTCTTCGACCCAGATTCTTTTTGACTTAGTAAGGTCTTCTCCATAAAAAGATTTATCTAATTTTAAATAGCGGCAGACCTTGCCGGGGCCACCAGCTATTTTCTCATCTTCTCCTGTAACTCTTAAGGCTCTAATGAGAACACATTCAGGTTTACCCTCTTCTGAAGTCGTTACATTCAATTGCCAATACATACCATAAATTAAGTAAATATAGATATGTCCACCAACTAAATATTCGGCTTTATTCCGCGGAGTAATCTTCCCGCCATAGGCATGAGAAGCTCTGTCCTGGGGCCCAAGGTAAGCTTCTGTTTCGACAATTTGGCCAGTTAGCTTCTTCCGGCCTATTTTTCGGACTATGTACTTTCCCAGAAGCTCTTGAGCCACCTTTAGAGTTGGTTGCTTATAGAATCTGCGCCCTAATCTTTTTGCTTTCATTTAAAGCTTTTACCAACCTATTACTTTTTAATCAATTGAAAATTTTTTTAGATAGATCTACTACTCATCTTCAACAATTTATCTTCAACAATTTATCTAAATTATTTAAAGCTTTAAGCTCAAAAGTATATTCAATTAATCTGAAATTCCTGTTTTAAAATAATTATCTTAAAGCCCCAAGTCCTGATCTATGCCCTGCATGGCTTCCAAGCAAATTGACAGAAACTCATCCAGGCTCAAGCCAAGGTTACTGCATTTCTCAATTTCTTCACGCTTAGCACCGCGGGCAAAATGCTTTTCCTTGTATCGTCTTTTCAAAAACTCCAAATCCACAGCTTTGAGCTTCTTCTCGGGATGCATCAGGGTGGCAGCAATTATCAGCCCGGTCAATGGGTCGGCGGCATAAATTGACCAGTCCATGGCGTTTTCACACGGCACCCGACCGGCGTGAGCCTGAATGGCTTGGATAACTTCTGCCGGAAGCTGGTATTTTTCGAGGATTTTAACTGCTTCCGTCGTATGGAGTTCCGGGCTTTTTTCTGTAAGCTCATAATCCAGATCATGGAGCAGTCCGGCCAGTCCCCAGGTTTCTTCATTTCCACCCAGTTTCTTAGCCAGAGCCTTCATGCAGGCTTCCACCGCTAAGCAGTGTTTTATTAGGTTTTTGTTATGAAGATGTTGTTTCAAAAGTTCCAGTGCTTGTTCTCTGGTCATTTTTCACTCCTTTCATTTCCTTTTTCCTTCGATAAGGAAGTGATATTATATCTCAACTCAACCACCCTGGTTAGCTTTTTATCGAAAGCTTTGACAATAACGGTATAATTTCCTTCTTTCGAGGGAAGCCAGGTCCAAGTATTTTTATTAGAGGCTTTTCTCATTAGCTTTTCCGGACCATTTTCTAAACGGAGATAAAATTCGTATCGGGGATGATTAAACCCGACGGCCTGAGCTTTAAAAACAATCGACGTTCCAATCGGCTGGGGGGATGGCTCTGAAGGTTCGATTACCAATTGAGGTTCTTTCTTCCATCCATAAAGATAACTTTTATTTTCTTTAAAATCATAACACCCGGTGACGATTCTTTCTTCGGTGGCTAAAACTCCTGCTCTAATTTCACCCGGCAGATTAATTTCTGAAGTTACCTGACCGCTCTTTAGGTCAAAACCAGTCAGAGTCTGGCTACCGGAAAGCACATATATTTCCTGATGAAAAAACACCGGCTTAAAGGATATTTTTCCGGGAATACTTTCCCACCAGATTAAGTCCCCACCAGAAATCTTCAAAGCTTCTAAGAGCCCATTGGTGGTGGCGACATAAAGCCATTTTCCCTGACTGACCAGCCAAGCGATTTTCTGATGGCCAAGGCTTACCCGCCAACGAATCTTTTTATTTTTCAAGTCAAAGGAAACGACGTCGCCTGATTCTGAGCCCACCACAAGATACCTTTCTTCCACTAAATAAAATGCATCTATTGGTTCTTTAAATTGATACTCGGCCAATTTTTTTCCCGTAGCCTTATCTATTCTTAAGAACATATTATCCTGGAGCGGAATAAAAACAGAAGAACCAGAAATAAAAGGAGGTAATCTGGGTTTGCCTGGCAGTTCTAATTTCCAGAATAATAGGCCGGAAGAAGCTTCAACGGCCATCATCACTTGGTCATTAAAAACTAAAAAAACTTGCTGGTCCTCAGCCATTGGAGAATAGATTATTTTCCCCAGGTTTTTAATTTCTAATTGAAGCTTACCGCTTTTAACCAAGCAGTAGATTTTATCCTGCCCGAAAAGCCAGATTGACTCCGAGCCCGAGCTAACTACCGGAGGAAAAACAAATCCCCCAGGAAACTTTATAATTTTAATAACCTCGCCATTTTTCGAATCAATTAAATAAACTTGCCCTTCATCAGTAGTTAAAACAATTAATTCTCTGAGGTTAGCCAGCCCAAAAATTTTTCCTTCGATCTCCTGCCGCCAGGCTTCAAGCAGGGGGAAACGGGAAAGCTGCTTATTTTCGAAACTCGCCTGAGGTGACTGGCTTTTTAACCCCAGGCTCTCACTCGATTGGATAAATCCGGCCGGGTGGGCAAAATCTATATTTTTAATTTTATCTTTGTCCTCAACCAGAAGTTGGCCAATTCTTAAAAAAACACCGCCCGGCTGGTTTTTCTCTCCGCCCAAGTTTTCTGAGTAATTGCTTCCGCCAGAAACTGGCGCTGATATGGCTATGGCTAAAAACCCGACAGCCAGCAGAATTATTAAGTTAAAAATTAAAAAGCATCTGTTTTTTATCATCTTTATCATTGCCCTGACAATTCTATCAGATTTTAGAGCAATCCAAATGACAAGGCAACCTGAAGAATTGCCTTTATTCTCAATCCAGCACGAAAACGATTAGCTCTCTGACCTATAATCTTCTAAAAAAATGCTCATTCTGAAATCAGCTGCTGCCTTTACTTATTAAAGCTTAGATGATAATATTTTTTAGATGATTGATTATATCTTTCTTTATAAGATTAGGAAGTTAGTAAAAAAAATCCTCAAGGAAAAAATCGAGGATGGCGAAATTGCGACCACCCCGCGTTCTTGCCTGGGCTGCTTAGCGGATGAACTGAGCTGGGAAATTTATTACCTTTTAAAAGAAAAGGAACAAAAGAAGAAAAGCCCAGATAAAAATCTGGAAGAAGAGCCACCAAAAAAATCTTAATTAAATCGCCGCCAGCAATAATACTCTAACTATTTTTATGGATTTATTTTTTACCTTAACCCCTGCCACAGCTCAAGATAACAGCGGCCCGACTTTCACTCTCCCTCGCCAATGGAATCAGGCCAAATTTCAGGTCAGTGATTTTTAATCACCTGGGCCCTCTGCTTTTAATTGAACCATAAAAATTGGATACAAAGAAAGTCACTTATGCTTTATATTTATTTGCCGATTTTATTTTCTTAGCTCTATTATTCAATTTTCTTTTCGGACTTTTCTTTTTTTATTTTTTCCTTAAGAGCAGTCCACCAGTCGTTTCTTTTCTTTATTTCTTTTTCAAAACCAAGATTACCAGGCTGATAATAACGGCGACCTCTCAGTCTCTCAGGCAAGGTTTCCATGTCGGTAGTAGATAACGGATGGTCGTGGGCATACTGGTAGTCCTGTCCGTAACCAATTTCCTTCATTAGTGGCGTCACCGGATTGCGAATATGAAGGGGCACCGGTTCATAGGGGCTTTCTTCCACCTCCTTCATAACTTGTCCGAAAGCCACATAGATCCGGTTACTCTTGGGAGCTGAGGCTAAATAGACGACGGCTTCAGCCAGGGCCAGCTCCCCTTCCGGGGAACCCAAGAAATCATAGGCTTCTTTCGCCTGCAAGGCGATGGCTAAAGCCTGGGGATCGGCCAGCCCGATATCTTCGGTGGCAAATCGAACGAGGCGCCTGGCAATATAAAGCGGATCTTCACCGGCGTAAAGCATTCTGGCCAGCCAGTATAAAGAGGCATCCACATCTGAATTCCGCAGGCTTTTATGGAGAGCGGAAATAAGATTAAAATGCTCTTCTCCGCTCTTGTCATAAAGGAGCATCCTTTTCTGAAGAGCTTCCTCGACCTCTTTCACGGTGATTTTGTGGCCCTTCGTGAGGCTGGCCGCAATTTCTAAGGCATTGAGCACCCGCCGGGCATCTCCATTGGACTGATCAATTATAAGTTTTAAAGCCTCTTCCTCCAGGCTCAGCTTTAGTCGGCCGAGGCCATTTATTTCATCAGTTAAAGCATCGTCAATAATTTTTTTTAAGGCGGCTTCATTCAGGGGCTGGAGTACCAGGACTTTGGTCCTGGAAAGAAGTGGGGCAATTACTTCAAAGGAAGGATTTTCCGTAGTCGAACCGAAAAGAATTATGTCCCCTCGCTCGACATAAGGTAAAAAGGCAGCTTGTTGGGCTTTATTAAAGCGATGGATTTCATCAATAAAAATAACCAACGGCTTACCATAAAGCTTTTTTTGTTGCTCGGCCTGGGCCATGACTTCCTTAATTTCTTTAATGCTGGATAATACCGCACTGAAAAATATATAGGGCAAATCAAAATGCTTGGCTAACATCAAGGCCAAGGTGGTTTTTCCCGAGCCTGGTGGTCCCCAGAAAATAATTGAAACCAGGTGTCCTGATTCAATCAGCTCAGTTAAAATCTTTCCCGGACCCAACAGGTGTTCCTGACCATAAAAACGGTCGAGGGTTTGGGGTCGCATTCTTTCCGCTAAGGGAATCTGCTGGCTGCTGGCCTTAGATTCTTTTTGCATTATTACTACCATCCCCAATCAAAAATTTTTACTTAATCTAATTTTTATACTAACAAAAAAAGAAACCAATAGCCAGAAGCGGGTTAACTGAACGTGGCCATAACCAAGTCCTTATTTATTAATTTATTATGGGCTCAAAGTGATTGAGCTTCTCTTTTTATCTTTATATTGAAATTATTAAAGAAACGCGAAAAGGCCGACTTATTAACTTAAAACAGATTGGTAAATTAATTTATCTGTCTTTTAAATTTTTATTAAAAATATCTGCATTTTCTGATGGACGAAGGCGGACAGAAAATATCAAGCTTGCCCTTTCTCCCCGAGATTCATAAAATGAAACCAGGAGTTAAACATGAAGATTAATAAAAAGGCGTGGGAACTTTCACTATTTAGAATTACGCTGGTATTTCTGCTCAGCCTATTGTTTTTAAATCTTTATGGATTTGAGGAAAAGCCCCGGGGCCATCTTTTTATAATTGGCGGAGGTGAGCGTCCTGAATTCATGATGAAAAAATTTATCGACCTGGCGAATAAATCAGGCGATAGTAAGATAATTGTCCTACCGATGGCCAGCGCTACCCCCGAAGAAACTGGTCAGGAAATGGTCGAAGAGTTTAAAAGGTTAGGAGTAAACTCAGTTAGCTATTTCAACTTCAGTCGGGCAGAGGCAGAAAAAGCTGAGTCGGCCGCTCTTTTAAATGGAGCTGGAGGGATCTTTTTCTCAGGGGGCGTCCAAACCAGAATTACCGAAGCCATCCTGAATACGCCAGTCCATAAAAAAATTACCGAGCTATACCAAAAGGGCGCGGTAATCGGTGGAACCAGTGCCGGAGCAGCGGTAATGAGCGAATTGATGATTACCGGCGATGAAGTCAGGAAGGCCGAAGAGGGACACGAATTTGAAACTATTCAAGCCGGTAATGTAATTTTAGTTAAGGGTTTGGGACTGGTAAAAAAAGCCATCATTGATCAGCATTTTGCAACCAGGAAAAGGCACAATCGGCTAATGAGCGTCATCGCCGAGCATCCTGACCTCTTAGGGGTAGGAATTGATGAATCGACAGCTATCATTATCAACCCGGATGAAACCTTCGAGGTGATTGGTAATAAAAATGTCATCATCTATGATGCTTCCCGGGCGAAAATAATTTTTGGGAAGAACGGAGAAATTGGAATCAGAGGAATGGTAATTGATGTTCTTCTTCCTGGAGATAAGTTCAGCCTGGCAAAAAAGAAGGTAATTAAATAATTAGCCTTAGCTGATAAAATAGCCGGTGCTCTAAGTAATTGGAATTAACCTCGAGTATTCGGCCATTTCTTTTTACGCTTTCAGAAACCAGGGCTAACTCCAAGGGAGTTTTCGGAATCCGATAGCCGATTTTTAAACGCCATTTCCAGAGATCATCGTGAATTTTAAAATCTTCAGTTACCACTCCCAGAAACTGGTACCTATCCTGCCCCTGGATGGAATCGAAGGATTCATAAGCCATGTCCCCATTAATTGACCAGCGATGCCAGTCAGCTTTAACTCCCGAGGAGATAGTAATCCCCACGGCATAATAATAGCCCCAGTTGAGAAGAGTGCTTTTAACTCCGCTGACGTCATGGTCCCCGCTATAAAAATTATAAGCCAGGGCGTTAACCATAGCGAAATCGCCATAAATTCCGGTGTTCCATTGCCATTTGAAGGACGGCTGAAAATGCCCAATATTGAACACTAATCCCATTGGGCTGATGGTGGATAATTTATCAGTAAATTCAGTGGGCGTCGGCCGATTATAAAATCGAGCATCAGATAAATTGTTGCCGTTTTCAGGAACATCCAAGGTGCTATCATACCAGGCAATCGGGCGCTTCCTATAAACTTCAAAATAGGTACCATAACCAATAAAAAAATTATTACCATGAGGCTGCCCTTGCCCATCCAGATAGGATCTCTGGTGGACATAACCGAAAAGCACCGCTTTGGTCTTTATATTAAATTCTTCCAGACCAGCGGGGCTAAAATTAAAATCCAGAAAAACATTAACCGAAAGAGTATCCCACCGGAAGGAATTAAGGCTCTTATTTTCCAAATAGCCAGGAATGGTAAAAAGGTCCATATCGAGCCCGAAATTGAACTGGGCATAGCGAGTTTCAGAATCAGCTACGGCTCGCTGATCGGCTGGGGAAAGAGAAACTTTCCTTACTCCTAAAAACAAGCTGAAATCATCGGCCGCTCCATCTTCCTCGCTATTCCAGGCAGGACCTTTCTTTCGGTCGAACCAGTTATTCACCGGAAGAAAAGGATCAAAAACCAGGCTTAAAAAGCGATTAAATAACCCCCCTTTATGGGTGAAGAAAGAGGAAATCTGAAAAAGGGGTTCCCCGATCGCTGGACCGCCGAAAGAAGTAAAAACCATATCGTTAATTGAAATTATTTCCCGCCATTCACAAGCCGTTTCCCATAAAGTTGATAGGCCGAAGGAAAAGAGAAAAGAAACCCGATTGTTAAGGCCATTGGTCCTGGCCATATTATAATAAGTCGCCCCGGAGGCAGCATGAGTCCAGTTAAACCAAAAGGCATTGGAATCAAACTTCGGTGATTCGGCCGTAAAAAACCGTCTCTTTTGATCCTTCCAGGTAAATTTAAATTGCCAGTCATCTTGGAAATCAGCATAATGCCTCCAATAATTAATGGTGGAACCGGTGATTAAAGCAGCACTTTCCAGAAGGGCTCGTCCGGTGTGGGTTTTACCATTCTTTCTGGCTGTGTCTTTTTCAGAAGATTTGGCTGACTGGTTGTTACCTATCAGCTCGGGATTTTTAGTTAGAGAAAATTTAACTATTTCTTCCGAGCGACCAGGCTGCCAGAGAAAGCCAAAACCAAGTAGCCCAACCAAAAGCCAGACAATTATTTTGCTCTCCATTTTGATTCTCATATAAAAATTTTATCATATAAATCAAGCCTTTTGGCTTTTTTCTTGTAAAAATTCATCTCCTGCTTTTCTGAAAATCAAGAAGCTCAACTTTATTTTTTTAATATTCACTTAGAGGCCTTTTTAAAATTAAAAAATTTAAATTTTTCCCCAGGATTTATCGGTTGTTTAAATCAACCTTCATAAACGTCAACTTTGAACAAATTGGTGCTGCCGGATATTCGGGTATGAGTACCACAGGTTATCATATAAATCTCTCCAGGCCGCAGGAAGCCGGCTTTGGCCGCTATTTTGGGGCCTTGTCTAAGTATCTCGTCTACTGAACCAAATTGATCCACTAAATAGGGGTAAACGCCCCAGCAAAGATTGAGAAAGCGCAGAGCTTCCTTTCGGGGAGTCAAGGCTAAAATCGGCAGGCCAGGTCGGTATTTAGAGATAATTGAAGCTGTCCGCCCGGTCTCAGTAGCAGTGATGATAACCTTAGCCCTTACCCGGCCGGCTGTCTTTTTGACGGAAAAAGCTATCGCCTCAGTAATCGAACTTTCCTGGGGTTCCGAGGTTTGCTCCAGCCAAGTCCTGAAGATATCGCTGCCTTCAGTCTCGCTTATTATCCTCCGCATCATTTCCACTGACTCTACTGGATATTGACCGGCAGCTGTTTCATTAGAAAGCATCACGGCATCGGTTCCATCAAGGATGGCATTGGCAATATCATTGACCTCAGCTCGGGTTGGACCCGGATTATTTATCATTGAATTTAGCATCTGGGTGGCCGTAATAACCGGTTTACCATTGGCTCGGCTGAGGGAAATTATTTTTTTCTGAATAATGGGCACTTTTTCCACTGGCAATTCCACCCCTAAATCACCTCTGGCCACCATGATAGCTTCGGCCTCAGCTATTATTTCCTCAAGGTTATGCACCGCTTCCCATTTTTCAATCTTGGCCACCACCGGAACATTTTTACCGGCTGATTTCATAAATTCTTTAAAGTGCCTCAGGTCTTCCCTCGACCTGACAAAAGATAGGGCCACTAAGTCAATTCCGCTTTCCAGACCGAAAACCAGGTCCTGCTTATCCTTCTCTGTTAAGGCCTTTAAGGACAAGCGACTTTGGGGAAAATTTAGGCCCTGGTGACTGCCAATTTCTCCGCCACTAATAACTTCAGTTACAATTGAGCCAGGGAGGGTTTCTTTAACCTTAAGTTTAATCAGTCCGTCATTAATAAAAATAGCCTCTCCTGGTTTAATATCTTTTAATATTTCCGGTGAAGTAATGGAAGCCTGCCGCGAATCGCCCAAAACATTTTTTTCAACCAGGACAAAATCTTGGCCGACATTTAGCTTGACCAAATTGCCGGCAATTTCACCCAAGCGAATTTTCGGGCCCTGCAAGTCCTGGAGAATAGAGACCTCTTTTCCAGTTTCTTCCGATACTTTTCTAATATTTCTGATATTTTCTTGGTGCTCATCATAAGTTCCATAAGAAAAATTTAGGCGAAAAATGCTGGCTCCAGCTTCAACCAGGGCTCTGATTACTTCCGGGCTCCGACTCTTTGGCCCAATAGTAACTACGATTTTAGTTTTAAAATGGTCTGGCCTCATCTGGCCTCCTTCCTTACTTTGGCTTTTTATTAATGATAGCACAAAGTTGCTCCAGGTCTATGTTTGTTAGGCGACCCGGAAGATTCTTGACGATTATAAGCTTAAATGTTAATGTTTTGATGATAATTACCAATGGTTCAAAATCAAAAAGCAAACAATATTAAAGAGGCGATCAATAAAAAGCTGGTCTTCTCAGAAGAAGAAGTCTGTCGTCTGTTAAAAATCAGCCCGGAAAAGTTAAATTCCTGGGAGAATGAATTTCGTCTCTTTTTTGCCGGGAAAACAGCTGGCGGCCAGAAGATCTACCGGCAAAAAGATCTTCTGATTATGGTCCGGTTAAAAGAACTTTTGGAAGAAAATGTTCTGACCACCGCCGGGATTAAAAGGAAAATAGAAGAAGAATTTGGTTTTAAGACTGACAGAATTCCTCCAGAAAAGTTGCTTTCCACCCTGAGCGAAATCAAAGAAGAGCTCAGGGCTATTGTTAAAGCCCTTGAAAAAAACAGGAAAAAAGGTTAAATTTATTGTCCGCTTATTAAAATCGGGACGTGGCGCAGCCTGGTAGCGCACATGCTTGGGGTGCATGGGGTCAGCGGTTCAAATCCGCTCGTCCCGATTTTTTTATTTTATAATTTTCAGCTGAATAAAATAAGATAAGCAGGATAATTCGGCTTTTCCTCTTCCCTTTTTGAGAATTTTGAGCCAGGCTGAAAAAACTTCTTTTGCCTTGAGTTCAATTACTTAGTGCTGATTTTGAGAATGGCGTAAAGGCCACAATAACGCGTGACTGCCGTCAACACCAGAATTACCCCGATGATTATCAGAATCCAGCGCAGCACTTTTCCGGTCTTCACTTTGAGCACTGGAGTTAAGTGAATGAAAATCCAGCCGACAATTAACCGAATAATGGCGTCAACCAAGCCAACATTCATTTTTGCCCTCCTTTTTAAAACCTCTTCTGGCTACATATTATTCATTATTAAAAAATAAATCAAATTAAAACATCTGTTAAGATTTTGCCAGGCTCTTAATAATCTATGGTTTCCATCTGATTTTTCTTTTATCTGAGCCCTAATTCCCCGATTTCCTTATGAATCAATTGACTTAATAATAGATATTTCCAGGTATTTTTTCTATAATAGAAAGAAATTTAATCAAGCTTGGGACAAATAAGGACACTATGGCTATAAAAAATAAGCAAAAGAAACCTATATTTCTCTTGACCAACGATGACGGTTATAGCTCTCCTGGAATTATGAGCCTGGCTAAAGAGCTAAAAACACTTGGCCAGGTTTACATCGTCGCCCCGGATAAAGAAAGAAGTTCCATTTCTATGGCTCTGACTCTCCGGCATCCTCTCCGGACTGAAAAGGTCGCCGAAAAAGTTTACTCGGTGGATGGGACGCCGGCGGATTGTCTTTATATCGCCAGGAAATATGTTCTCCCAAGAAAGCCTGATTTTCTTATTTCCGGAATGAACCTGGGCGCTAATCTCGGCTGCCAGGACGTCTCTTATTCCGGAACAGTAGCAGCAGCTCTTCAGGGAACTTTTATGGGAATTCCCTCGATGGCAGTTTCTCTGATAAGCCGGAACGGGGGAAAATATGATTTTGAAAAAGCAGCTCACCTGGTAAGGTTAATGGTCGAAATTCTTTCTAAAGAAAAGTTGCCGCCGAAAATTTACTTAAACGTTAACATTCCCCCTTTTCCAATAAAAGGGCTTATGGTCACCCGTTTAGGGGAAAAAAGGTATAATCCGGAGTTAATCAAAAAGAAAGACCCACGAGGAAAAGCTTATTTCTGGATAGGGGTCGGCCACCCTAAAGCAATCGGTCCAAAAAATTCTGATGTCCAAGTGGTGGACCGTGGCTGGGTTTCCATCACTCCCCTCCAAATTGACCGCACCGCTCATCATTTAGTAAAAGGCTCACTATTTTCACGTCTGGAAAGATTTTTTAACAAAACAGAAGTTTTAGCCTCATTCAACCAGAAACAGTAATTCCAAATAAAAATAAGAGGTCTATTTCAGAGATTTATTGTCAGATGTATTGTTTGTCTTATTTTTCTTTTTGTTTTTTATAGTTCCGACTGCAGCTGGAATCAAAGAAACCAAAATGATGGCCACCAGCACCAGAGAAAAATTCTTTTTCACCACTGGCAAATTGCCAAAGAAATATCCGCCGAAAAGAAACATCGCTACCCATAAAACGCTTCCAACCAGGCTGTAAATTGAAAACTTAACATAGGTCATCCGTCCGATTCCAGCCACAAAAGGAGCAAAAGTTCGGAGGAAGGGCATGAACCTGGCCAGAATAATGGTTATCGAACCGTGTTTTTCATAAAAATCATGGGTCTTATCCAGATATTCTTTTTTGAAAAACCGGCTTTTTTCTTTCTTAAAAACACCCGGACCAACACCATAGCCAATCCAATAATTGCTGGTATTCCCTAAAAATGCCGCTAAGCTAAGCAGTATAAACAACCAAAAAATATTTAAGTTACCAATGGCGGCGATGGCTCCAGCAGCAAAAAGAAGTGAATCACCCGGGAAAAATGGGGTAACAACAAATCCAGTTTCAGAAAAAATCACCAAGAAAATAATTAGATAAGTCCATAAGCCAAACTGCTGGATTATATCTCCTAAATAGCGATCCAGATGAATGGCCATATCAAAGAGCTTAATGATAATTTTTAGCAAGCGGCTATCCCATCCTTAACTGTAATTCAATTTTCTGAAGCCTAACTATACACATTTTCCCCAAAGCTGGCAAGAACCGAGTTTTATTCAGGGCTAACCAACTTTATTTTTTGCTGGCCATTGGGGAAAAAGACCAAAAAAGAAATCAAAGCCAGCTACCGCTACCAATATATAGTTTTTTTAAGATAGTTACTAAGTTGATAAAGACTCAAACTGAAAAGGCAATCTGAAAAAACAATCGGCCAAGCTAAATCTCTGCTATAATTTTATATTGAGTGATAAAGGATGAAAAAATAATGGTCGACTGGGAATTCTTGCTACAGAGAAAACTCGAAGCCATAGACCGGGCCTTAGTTTCGCTTTCTCCGCTGGAAATAAATTGTACTTTGTGCCCGAGAAACTGCCGGGTTGACCGGACAAAAGAACAGAAAGGAGTTTGTCAGACGGGGAGCCAGGCCAGAGTTTCCACTGCCCTTCTCCATTTTGGTGAAGAACCGGGACTGAGTGGCTCTAATTTGCCTGGCCGGGCCCGGGGGTCAGGCACGATTTTTTTTGCCGGTTGTAATCTCAAATGCCTTTTTTGCCAGAATTATCAGCTTAGCTGGTGGAATGAAGGGCAACTGACGACGGACAAAGAGTTAGCTCAAATGATGCTTGCTCTCCAGGAAAAAGGCGCCTTGAATATCAATCTGGTATCCCCTTCCCACGTGATTCTGCCCATTCTCCGAGCGCTGAAGATTGCCTATCAGGAAGGCCTAAGAATTCCAATTGTCTATAATTCGAATGGCTACGATTCTCTTGAAGTTATTGAGAAACTCCGGGGAATAATAGATATTTATCTTCCTGACTTAAAATATTATTCCCCCGAGCTATCAAGAAAATATTCAGCGGCTCCTGACTATTTCGAACAGGCTCGATTAGCCTTGCAGGAAATGTACTGCCAGCAGCCCGATCTGATTCTTGATGAAAAAGAAATAGTTAAACAGGGATTGATAATCAGACACTTGGTATTGCCTGGTTGCCAGACTGATTCAATCAAGGTTCTAAAATGGATAGCTGAAAATCTCTCGACCTCAGTCGGCTTGAGCCTGATGAGCCAGTACCATCCGTGTTTTCGGGCGCCAGCCGAACTTCAAAGGGAAATAACTCCGGAAGAATACCGTGAGGTCATGCAAACAGCCATTAAATTAGGCTTCGAAAACCTCTTCTTACAACCAGAGCCTTTTTCTCCCGAAGAACATTTAATCCCGGACTTCCGACGCCCAACCCCTTTTCACTGGAAAAAATAAGAATTAAATTACTGGGCCGTTCAGCTCTTCGGCTGTTCTATGATGAGGCAGAAATCCCTATAATTTCTTTTAAAAATAACCGCCCTGGTCAGAAATTTTTATTCATAGACCAGGATTTCAACCCGCCTGTTCTTGGCCCGTCCTTCCCTGGTGCTGTTGTCGGCAATTGGAGTCGAACTCCCAAGGCCTATGGCCGCCATTCTATACAGAGGAATGTGGTAGGTCTTGTAAAGATACATCATAACGGCTTCGGCTCTTTTTTGACTAAGAAGTTGATTAACTTCTTCTGGACCAACATTGTCAGTATGCCCCTGGATTTCAAGATAAACACCTTTGTTTTCTTCAATCAATTTCTGGACAAACCGATCAATAGCCGCTTTGGCTTCTGCTGTCAATTCGGCACTGTTAAAAGCGAACTTGGCTTCGTTATTGCTCAAGGTAGCCTTCATAACCAGATTGCCCTTGACCAGGGTTTTTACCTCTTCTATTTTCCCGTCCATCTGCTTGATCTGAGAATCCTGCTTGGTGATCAATTCGCCAATGGTAGCCAGCTTTTCATCATGTTCCTTAATTCTTTTTTGGGCGTCTTCAATTTCAGTCGAGATACTGGCCACTTTTTTATCTACGGTGTTCACTTCCCCATTGACATATTTCTTGGTAGCACATCCCCAGTTAAGAACAATTAAAGCTATTACCAGCAGCCCGATTCCATAGGTAAGAAACTTCTTTTTCATATCTACTCCTTTCCATAAATTTATTTTAAGTTTCCCTTTAGCTTTTTCTTAAGTTTAGTTATACTCCAGTCAAAAAAAATTTTCCAGCAAAATTAATATATAAATTAACCTATTTTTTTTAGGCTAATCTTTCAGCCTTGAGTTAAGAACTCAGCTTTAATATCCCTGCCTCGTTCTGATTTTATACTTACCCCTGGTTGTAGTTACTCTTATTTTTCTATAATCCTCATTATCGCGGTAAGAAGTAAATCCTATTATGTACTGATGGCTCTGTTCTTTTTTAATCTGGTAAAAGGCCTTGATTAATTCTTCCGAATTATCGAGGAAAAACGCTTGTCCACCGGTGGCTTCCGCAAACAAATCTAAATTTCCAACAATTTCCGAAGGAGTCAGCCCTGGTTTTCTCCGGTGTTTGGCCAGAATTTCTTCAGCTCTTGGTATTTTATAACCAATGACATAAATGGGGACCTCAACTCTTCGGGCAATTTCCAGAGCCTGCTGGGGAGTTGTCTGACTATCATTTTCAATGCCATCAGTAATGAGGAGCAAAGCTCTTTTCTCATTTTTAGCTCTAAGCGCATACTGAGGAGAAGCCGCCACGGCATCATTTAAGGCGGTTTTGCCATAGGCCTTTTCTTCATCCAAAGCAGCCAGAAAAGCCCGGCGATCAGTTGAATGACGGGCCGCCACTTCCACCTGGCCATCAGCAAATACTAATAAAGCCAGTTCATCCTGGGGAGACATAATTTTTTCTGCCAGGATACGTAAGGCTTGCCGACATTCTTCAAATTTATCTTCCAGGGCCATGCTACCGCTAACATCCAAAAGAACAGTCAGGCTGATGGGAGCATTTTCATCATGTTGAAAGTAGGTAATTTGTTTTTTTCCGTTATTTTCATAAATAACGAAATCTTTTTCTTCCAGGTTGTTAACGAACCGGCCTTTTTTATCTTCAACCGTCACCGCCAGCGTGACAGCATAAACGTTGACATTATAAGCCGGCTTCTGTTGAGCTCCAGCCCCGGGCTTTTCTTGAGCAAAAGCCGATAAAAAACTTAATAAAAAAATAAAAAGGTAGAAAGCTACAAACCGAAGTGATGAATGATTAGCAAACATTCCTGTTATTTGTCGTTTTTATGTTACCAGAGACCAAATAGAAAGACAAGGAAGGTTAGCCGCCTAAGCCCCCCGGTCTAAAAGGCGACGATCTGTTCTTTCTACTTCAAGCTCTCGGGATGATGTTTTACCACCTCAGCTTTGACTAAATAAATTACATCTTCAGCAATATTGGTGGCATGGTCGCAGATTCTTTCCAGATGTCGAGCAACCAGAAGCAGGGCCACTCCCCGGGGAACGGTGGTCGGGTCTTTCATCATATAATCATTGATCAGTTCGGTTTGAACCAAATTTTTTAATTCATCAGCTTCATTATCTCTGAGGATGACTGACCTGGCCAGTTCCACATCTTTATTGACAAAGGAATTAATGGCATCCCTGACCATCCCCTGGGCTAAAGTAGCCAGCTTGGGAATATCAATCAGCGGCTTAAGCAGAGGCTGGTCAGCCATTTCTTCCACTCGTTGGGCAATATCAACAGCCAGGTCGGCAATTCTCTCTAAATCCGTGGTTATTTTTAGCGACATAACTATAAATCGTAAATCAGCCGCCGCCGGTTGATATAGGGCAATTAAATTAAGGCATTTTTCCTCAATTTCCAGTTCCATCCGGTCAATCTGATCATCCTCCCGGATAACCGCTTCGGCCTTTTCCCGACTGAGCTCCCGTAGAGCTTTAATTGAATTGCCAATATCGGCTTCTACCTCAGCACTCATCTGTAAAATTTTCTTATTAAGCTCCAACAATTCTTCATCAAAATATCTGGTCATCTTAGCCTCCTTATCCGGCAGCCTGGTCCACTTTTTTAACCAAAGCGGCCGGTAATGTAATCTTCCGTCCTGGGATCCTTAGGCTTGGTGAAAATTTCATTGGTTTCACCAAATTCCACTAGTTCTCCCAATAAAAAATACCCGGTAAAATCTGAAACCCGGGCGGCCTGCTGCATATTATGGGTGACAATGATTATAGTATACTTTTTCTTAAGCTCGTACATTAAATCTTCTATCCTGGCCGTCGCCAGAGGATCAAGGGCGGAACAGGGCTCATCCATCAAAATCACTTCTGGTTCAAGCGCCAACAGCCGGGCGAGGCACAATCGCTGCTGCTGTTCCCCGGTAAGCTCCAGGGCATTTACTTTCAATCGATCTTTCAATTCATCCCAAAGATTAACAGCCTGGAGACTCCAGTAAAGTCTTTCTTCCAGCCAGGCTCGATCATTCTGGCCATGTACCCGGAGCCCATAAGTGACATTATCGGCTATACTAAGGGGAAAAGGATTAGGCCGCTGAAAAACCATTCCCACCCTTCTCCGCAGCTCAAGTAAATCCGTTTCCGGGCTGAAAATGTCCTTCCCTTCAAAGAAAACCTCACCTTCGGTCCTGGCTCCATCAATCAGATCATTCATTCGGTTGAGTGACCGCAAGAAGGTAGATTTCCCGCAGCCGGACGGCCCAATAAGAGCAGTTATCCTGGCGGCCTGAAGCTTCAAATTAATATCTTTCAACGCCTGAAAACTTCCATAAAAAACATTAAGGTTCCTGACCTCGATTAAATATTCGCCAGCTTCAACTTTCATCATTCCCTCGATATTTTTAATAATAACCTGATAATAGCTTCATTTAATTATCTCTCGATCTGGCCAATTCCATTTTCTTTTCTTCTTTATTAAGCCTTTGGCTTTTATATTTATACATTTTAGTTAATTCCATATTTCCATTCAGTTAATTTATCTTTAAATTTCGCTTTTATTTTAAAATGCTGGTCCTCCAAAATATTTTTAACCAATTTAACCAAATTTTTTTTAACCAAACTTTCCTTCAAGATAAGCCTCAGTTCGCTTATCAGTCGGCCTGGTAAAAATTATTTCTGTCTCAGCAACTTCTACCAGCTCCCCCATCAAGAAAAAAGCTGTCCGGTCGGCTACCCGGGCGGCCTGCTTGGTGTTGTTGGTCACCAGAATAATGGTGTAATTTTGTTTTAGCCTTCTCAGGCTATCCTCTATCTTCATAGTGGAAATGGGATCTAATCCCGAGGTAGGTTCATCCAGGAGAATATATTCTGGCTTAAGTGCCAAAATTCTCGCCAAGCACAACCGCTGCTGCTGGCCTCCAGACAGTTTCAGGGCACTGATTCGCAGCCGGTCTTTGACCTCGTTCCACAAGCCGGCCTTTTCCAGGGAATCTTCAACCAGGCGGTCAAGTTCCGGCCTATTATTTTTGCCAGCCAGCCTTACTCCATAGACCACATTTTCGTAAATAGACATTGGCAGGGGAATGGGAGTAGCAAAGACCATTCCAAATTTCCTTCTCAGGGCTACGACATCCACCTCCGGGCGATAAATGTCCTGCCCGTCTATTAATATTTGGCCCTCTACACGGGCACCAGGAATTAAATCGCTCATCCGATTAAGGCAGGTTAAAAAAGTTGATTTACCGCTTTTTGCCGGTCCGATTATGGCTAAAATCTCGTGGCGATAAACCTCGAGATTTATATTCTTCAGACTCTGATGACGATTATAAAAATGGTTTAAATTTCTGACTTCAATAGCCGTTTCTTTCATTGGTGGCTCATCCAGAAAAACTCATGTTCTAAACTTTATATACTTATCCATCAGATAATAGGTAATAAGGTTAATTATCAGGATAGCAATTACCAGGACAGCAGCTGTTCCATAAGCCTTGGGCATAGAAATTCCTTCTTTGGCCATTATATAGAAATGCACTGACATAGTTCGGGAAGAAGAAAAAATCGAGGTAGGCATTCTCAGAGCACTGCCGGCAGTGAAAATAACGGCCGATGCTCAGGATTATGCCCGTGACTATTCCTGGCACGGCAGAAGGCAAGACCACCCTGGTGATGGCCTGCCAGCGCGTACTGCCGAGAGAAAAGCTAACTAAACGATAGGTTTGGGGCACACTCTTAATGGCCTCTTCGCTTGTCCGGATGATAGTCGGAAGCACCATAAAGGCCAGCGTCAGACCGCCACTCAGGATTGACCATCCCAATTTAAGCTTATTGACAAAAAGGATAAAGCCAAAAAGTCCAAAAATAATCGACGGTATGCCAGCTAAGCAATCCGCTCCGAATCTAATTATTTTCGTCAAATAGCTTTCTTCAGTATACTCGGTAAGATAAATAGCTGTTCCAACTCCCAGAGGAGTGGCAATGATTATGGCAATAAAAGTCAGAAAAATCGTAGCCACAATGGTAGAAAAAATTCCTCCTTCTTTTCCCATATCCTTCGGATTCTTTGTCAGAAAATCTAAAGTAAGTTGGGGAATTCCATTTTTAAATATTACAGCCAAAATGAAAATTAGGACCAATACGGCGATGAAGGTAAAAAGGTACAAAAACCCTCGGACAATTTTCTCTTCTATCCTGGGTTTTAGCCGCACTTTCTTACCTCTTTCCCTGCCGGCTGGCGGTTAAATTAGCGATGGTATTCAAAACCATGATGATGACAAAAAGTATTACTCCGGTGGCAAAAAGCGCCTGTCGGTGTTCTCCGGCGGCATAGCCCATTTCCAGCGCGATGTTAGAAGTCAATGTTCTGACTGGCTGGAGAATAGAACTGGGAATCTCAGCGGCATTCCCGGCCACCATGATAACAGCCATGGTTTCACCAATGGCCCGGCCCATTCCCAGGATAATGGCCGCTAAAATGCCTGACCTGGCGGCCGGTAAAACCACCATCCTAACAGTTTGCCACCTGGTGGCTCCAAGAGCGATTGAACCCTCCCGGTAACAATCTGGAACTGCTCGAATGGAATCTAAGCTGATGCTGATAACCGTGGGTAAAATCATTATCCCCAGGATAATGGAGGCTGCCAGAACCGAAAGTCCCGGCCCTCCCAGATTTTCCCTAATAAATGGAATCAAGAACATTAACCCTAAAAATCCATAAACGACCGAGGGGATACCAGCCAGAAGCTCTATCACTGGCTTTAATATCCTGGCCAACCGACGAGACGAAAATTCAGCGAGAAAAATAGCAGTGGCCAGCCCAAGGGGAACTCCAATAATCAAAGCTCCAAGAGTAACCATTAAAGAGCCAACAATCATCGGCCATAATCCAAAAATTTTTTCTGAAGGATACCAATCCTGTCCGAATATAAAGCTCTTCAGGCCATATTTAAACATAATCGGCCCACCCTGTTCGAATATAAAAAGAGTAATAACAAACAGGGCAGAGATAGCCGAAAAAGCTATCATCAAAAGCCCGAGTTTTATCAGTCGATCACTCTTCCTAAGGTCGGTCATTGTTCTTTCTTCTATTCTGCTTTTAATTTTCTTTCCTTTTAATTTTCTTTTTTTCCTTTATTCTCTCCTGGTAATTCTTAAAGCTACGGAATTTTAGCTCCCCCAGAAGCCTTCCTGACAGGAATTAGCCCCTCTTCAGATAGCTTTGACTGGATTTCATCCGATAAGACAAAATCAATAAATTCCTTGGCCAGTCCGGTGGGCGCTTGTTTGGTCAAGAATAAAAATGGCCTGACTAACCGGTATTCTTTTTTTAAGATGGTTTCCTCTGTTGGGTTAACACCATTAAGAGCAACAGCTTTAACTTTTTCATTAACCAGCCCAAGAGAAATAAAACCGATCGATTCCGGATCACGGCTGACGATTTCTCTGACTGTACCATTAGAATCTTCAACAATCGCCCTCTTGGTAATGCGGGTTTTCCCCATGACCATTTCCTGAAAAGCTCCTCTGGTGCCAGAGCCTTCTTCTCTGACGACCACGGTAATTTCCTTGTCTTTACCGTTTAGTGTTTTCCAATTAGTAATTTCTCCGGCAAAAATGCTTTTCACCTGTTCGATAGTTAAATTACTAATAAAATTGGTTGGATGAACGATTATAGCCAGTCCATCCTTAGCTATCTCTATTTCGTTAAGATCTTTTTCCTCTTCCTTTAATTCCCTTGAGGACATGCCGATTTGAGCTGCGCCCATCTTCACTGATTGAATCCCAGCGCTTGAACCACCTCCCTGAACATTGATTACCAGACCTGGCCTCTTTTCCATGAAAAGCTCAGCCCAGCGGTCGGCAAATGGCTGGATACTGGTGGAACCGGCGACAATGATTTCGGTGCCGTTACTTTTTGAACGGCAAGAAGAAAAAGACCCTAAACCAAGGGAGAGCAGGATAAAAAAAAGAAGCAGGCTAAGAAGCTTATTGCGGGACGGACAACTTTTAGTTAAAACTGATGACCGAGAGGCTAAGGGAAATTCCCTGGACTTAAAATATCGGCAGCCTGAATGGCTCTTTTTTAAAACCGCTCTGCCGTCGCTTACCATCGTTTCAAGTCATCTCCTTAAATCGCTCCCCTCAGGAATACAATTTTTCCCTTAGATAATTTCAATTAAGCCGGGAAAATTTTTATTAGTTTTTATTATATCCAAGCTAAGGAAAAAGAAAAGACCCGGGAACTATTTTCCAACTAAATCAGGATAATTCTCCCTTTCAAAAGTTACCAATAAAATTTCCAGTAGCGGATATCGGAGACCAGCTCCTGATTTAAAAAAATTAGGCGCCAGTTGAAAAAGAGTCTCTCAGAGCTTCACGAAGATATTTTTTCTATTTCCTGCAGCCGCCGCTCAAAGTTTTCCCTTTTGACCTCATATTCCTGATAAATCTGGGTATATTCCTCGTAAAGGGAATCGAGGTTTTTGCGACCGGCATCCAGCTCGCGGGAAAAACGCACTACTTCCTGGCCCCGGCCATCGACCGAAGCTTCGATAATCTTTTGGGTAAGCTGGTTGATTTTATCTTCAAGTGTTTCTATGGCTCTTTCCAGCTCCAGAATGCGCTCTTCGAGAGGCTTAAGCACTCGAGATTTTTCAATGATTATTTCAGAACGCAGCTGGCGCAACTCCCGGGGAGAAAGTTTAACCTTGAAAGCCTCAGCCGGAATATTTGCAGAAGGCAATTCGAGCTGACTGTTGTCGGGCTGGTTTTCCGGTGAAATAGACCCGCCAGAAGAGGCTTTTTGATTAATAAAAAGGTCTTTATTTTGAACCGGCTCTTCTGGTTTATCATCCATTTTTCCTTTTTTACCCAAAAAATCATTTTTTGCCTCTTCGCTCCATCCAACCCTTTCGAGAAAAGTTTCATAGCCGCCCTCAAAAACACTGATTTTTTCATCCTGAAA
>PNJE01000086.1 GCA_002877915.1 Candidatus Aminicenantota bacterium | reverse complement strand
AAAAATGGAAAAATCTAGGGTGTCCCGAATTTCCCGCCAAATTTTTTCTATTCTTCAACTCTAAATAATGTTATATTAAATATAATTCAATGGTTTGGCTGGAAATTCTTAAAACCTTAAGACCAAAACAATGGACTAAAAATCTCTTTGTCTATGCCCCACTGGTCTTCTCGGTAAAACTTTTTGATTTTCGTTCTTTTATCGTCGCTACCCAGGCTTTTTTTAGCTTCTGCTTAGTTTCGGGCGCTCTCTATACTTTTAACGACCTGTGCGACGTAGAAGAAGACCGCCTCCATCCACTAAAGAAAAACCGACCCTTAGCCTCTGGGAGCCTGAAAAAAAGCACCGCCATTGCCACGCTCATCCTCGCTGGAGTCACCGGGCTTTTATTATCGTTATCAGTTAATCTGAATTTCTTTTTAATAATCATCTCTTATCTTCTAATCCAAGTGCTTTATTCTTCCTGGCTCAAGCATGTGGTCATCATAGATATTTTCGCCGTAGCCACAGGCTTTTTCCTTAGGGTCATTGGTGGAGCCCTGGCCATTCAGGTAGCCATTTCTTCCTGGCTCCTCATCTGCACTATCCTCCTCGCTCTCTTTTTAAGCATGACCAAACGCCGGCATGAATATTTTTTGCTGATGGACAAAGCCGCCAGCCATCGCCCAATTTTAAAAGAATATAGTCCTTACTTACTTGACCAGATGGTCGCGGTAGTGACCGCTTCGACTCTTATTGCCTACTGCCTTTATACTATTTCTGAAGAGACGGTAGCCAAATTCGGAACTCGCAATCTTATCTTCACCACTCCTTTCGTGCTTTATGGCATTTTCCGCTACCTTTATTTAGTTCATCAAAAAAACCAGGGCGGCACACCCGAAGAAATAGTTTTGCGAGATAAGCCTTTAATGATTAATATAATCTTATGGATAATTTCCATTTTATTAGTTCTTTATTTAAGATAGCTCACCAGTTATCATAGGAGGAGATGATGGGCCGTTCTAAAGTGGCAGTTTTAAAAACATCACCAGAAACCGTTCTTGATGATTATGCTCGCCTGATGCACTTAGCTGGTTACCAGGACGTTCTCCCGAAGGATAAAGAAATTGCCTTGAAAATAAATATTTCCTGGCATTTTTATTATCCGGCTTGCTCTACCACACCATGGCAGCTTGAGGGGGTCATCAAAACACTGCTCGCTGACGGTTACCGCAAAGAAAACATGTATGCCTGCCATAACCGTACAGTCGTCGTTTCAGCCAAAAGAGGCGAGCGCAACAATAAGCACCTCCCGATTATCCAGAAATACAGTCTCAGGAACATTCATCTTTACGAAAAATGCGAGGAATGGATAAATTATCAACCAAAAGGGAAAATCCGGGTGTTATATGACATATTTCCTGATGGAATCCATATTCCCAAAAGGCTCCTTGGAAGCAGCATTATTCATCTGCCGACGATGAAAACGCACGTTTTTACCACTATGACCGGCGCAATGAAAAATGCTTTTGGCGGGCTGCTCCATGAAAAACGTCATTATACCCACTCAGTCATCCATGAAACTTTGGTTGACCTGTTGACCATTCAGAAAGAAATTCACCCGGGTATATTCGCCGTAATGGACGGAACGATTGCCGGCGATGGGCCTGGCCCTCGCTGCATGGTGCCACACATCAAGAACTACATCCTGGCCAGTGCCGACCAGGTGGCCATTGATGCCGTGGCCGCCAAAATGATGGGCTTTGAGCCGCTGGAGTTAAAATTCATTCGTTTAGCCCACGAAGAAGGTCTCGGTTGCGGCGATGTCCGGCAGATTGAAATTGTTGGTGAAGATATTTCTGAAGTCAATTTCCATTTTCACAAGGACGAAAACACCTTGGCCAGCCGTGGCCAGAAGCTAATCTATTGGGGTCCGCTTAAGCCTTTGGAAAAATTCCTTTTGCGCTCGTTTATAACTCCGTGGTCTTACGCCGCTTCCATAATTTATCATGACCTTTTCTGGTATCCATTCATTGGCCGCCGCCGGGTGAAAAAAATCCTAAAGACTGATTGGGGTAAATTGTTCAGCCAGTATTAGAATTTAGAAATCGAAAGTCCAAAGCAAAGCTTTTTATAACTTGCGGAAATATTCCTTTAAAACATAGCTTCTCACCAAGAAAAAACACATCAGAAGTAACTCAATCAAATTTAATTAAAAAGTTAACTAATAAGATAGCAAAAATTTATAAAAACATTTCCACTTTGAAGATAAATGTAAACTTTAAATTTAGCCCAAAATAAAAGTTGCCCAGAACTGAATTATTTAAACTTTAAGGAAGACATTCTTTCGAGATATGAAGTAAATGTATACGTAAAAAGCTATTATAAACAACAGAGTTAGAATACTAATTACCCCTCCAACAAGAAAGCTATCGGGCAAATATTTTAAGACTACCACATGCTGGCCTGCTGGGACAATAACCCCCTTGGTAAAAAGGTTGACTTCAAAGACTGGCGTTCTTTTCCCATCAATCCAGGCTTTCCAGCCCTTTAAATAATTGCCAGGGAAAACCGCCAGCGCCGGCTTATTAACATTAATCAAATATCGGCCAAAGCCATTTAATTCTTTGATTGGGCAGACTTCGCCCTTTAATTCAATATCATGAAGCGATTTGCTTTCCAGATAATTTTTCCAATCTGAGTAAATAGATAGGCCTTCTAAATTCCCATCGTTTAAAGCGCTTTGGCTAATTATAGCTATCTTATCAGGGTTAAATTCAGGATGACAAAAAATCCCTATTGATTCATCAAGTGAGTTTATTTTAATAATCTCTCCTACGAGTAAAGGCCAAGACTTTTTTTCAGAAAGTTTTTCCAAATAAACAGGGTATCCTTCTATCATCAATTTCTCGGCTTTTTCTGGATGAAAAAGAGGCTTGCTCGCTATATAATACTCGCAGCCAACATATTTCAAGGCTTTTTCTCTCGCCACCAAAGAGGTATCAGAAACCTTCTTCAGAACCTCTTTTTGAGAAGTAGGATAAGTGGCTATAAAATCACCATTAAAAACATATTTGATACCATAAGGAATTCCAGAAAAGGGAAATAAAGAGTTCCGGTAGTATGAGAACATTCTTAGTTTGGCGACATCATCCACACCAGGAATAAAAGGCACGGTTATATCGCGATATATAATTGCTGGAGTTCCAATTTTTTCAAGAATTGCTGGCCGGTTGAAAAAGCTTTCCGAGACCGTCGGGTTTATATAACGATTATTATAAGCGGGGTCAGCAAGGCAAGCGATTATTAAAATTATAATTAGCACCTGCCTTTTATTTTTTAAACGCCTAATTAATAAAAATATTAAAGCATAAAAAAATAAAGAACAGAGGCCGAAAATTATTGAGCCCGATAGTAGCTTTTTAGATGATTCTTTGCTAATCACAAAAAAGGTGCTGAGGCTATTTATGATGTCTGACTTAAAGAGAATATAAATAAGACTGAGCCCAGCAGCACAAGCCAGAACAATTAAGGTAAACCTTTTCCCCGGCTCGGATTGTTTCAGCTTATCTACTGCCATTCCTACCAATATTACCCCACAAAATAAACTGCCCATAAAAAACTTTACTGGAAATCTAATTGAAGATAAGAATGGTATCTTTTCATAAAGAAAAAAGAATGGGGAATATTTGCCGCAAGAAAGAAGAAAAAAGAAAATTATTTCTAAGGCTAAAATTTTTTCTTTTCTTTCTTTCAAATGAATTAGAGCCCACAACAAGAGCAATAAAGCGCCAAAACCTACATAAAGGCTGTAATAAAGCGGATACCAGGTATTAAATAGATGCCCACCCCAGAAATCATTATGGCCTGGTTGCCGGTCATCGCCCAGGAAATGGGGGATAACAAGTTCAACCATCTGAGCCAGCTCCAGTGGCCACATTTTGGCATGTTCAGTTCTTTCTGTTTGTTGTAAAAGTTCAAGAGAAGGCAGAAGTTGGGCCGCCGCTATTAAAACAGCTAAAACGCCAGCCAACGCCACTTTGATAACATCTGTTCTTAGCTGGCTCAATTTTTTCGGCTCAAAAAATAATTGCCCAATGGTTAAAAGGCCAGCAATGATAATGAATTCAGGCGCCCCCGCCAGAATGAGTAAAGCCCAAGCCAGAACGTAAGCGGCAAATCCAAATGATTTTATTGGCTTATTTAATCTCTGCAGAAGCAATACCCACATCATCCAAGCCATGGCAGCAATATGGTTATAGAATTCAAACGAGCTAAGGTACATACCGCTCAGAAAAAAAAGGCTGCTGGCAAAAAAAGAAGCTTTTCTCGACAGCCCATAAGATTTCGCCAGCAAAAACATCCCGAGCCAACCAATAATCGGGTGAATCAGGTAATGAATTTTAAAGGCCACAAAAAATGGCAAAATTAAATAAAGCCAGGTGGTCGGATAAAAAATGGCCATCTTGGGATTGGCTAAATAGGGCTGGCCGTTACCATGGGAATCAGTCCAGAGGGCGAGATTACCTTCTTTTAAAAGCTCGACCCCATGCATCCGGAGCGGCATTTCCAGAAGGGTGGAATCCCGCTCATAAAATGTTTTGCCCTGAAAAAAGAAGCTGAAAAAGAAAGATAAAAATATGAGGATAAATAATTCGACGCCCAGCCAATCTTTTTTCTCGAATTCAATTTTCATTCTTATCGCTTATCTGTCGATTCACCATTTACCTTTTACAGAATTTTAAGCAAAGCTCCTTAGCAAAATCAAGTTTGTATTCTTTAGATGTTAAAAGTTATATTATTAGTCTTTTCTGATTTTTCTTGCTAACTTAAAAACCTTCATTAAAAAATTTATTGGATTAAAAAACGGCAGGGATAAGCCTTAAGCCATAGTTTATTTTCTAATGATTCAAATTTTCCTTCCATTTTTATTTGTTTTTAAGGCAACCAAGATAAATTTTGATTCTCATTTTTATGGAATCAATCTTGTGGCTAAAAAACTTTATACCTTAACTACTTTAAAAGCAAAAATTTTAAATTCTTTCTTCTAAATGACGAAAACCCCACTCTTAGATATAGCTCAGACTACATATTAAAAATATGGCTCAAAAAATTAATTTGCTCGAAAATCTTTTTTCTACTATTTTGAAAAGACGAGCTGATATAAACATTCTTAACCTTCTCGCACAGCCTTTTGTCTCCCTTAGGCTTTAAATAAAAAAGGGCGGCCCTTTTTCTACTCCAAATGCTCTTAACTTATTATCAGGTTGTAGCTGCCGCCGTGCGAGGACCGACTACCATGCTGCCATTCCAGTTGACAATCTCCTTGTTAAAATCTTGCATGGTGTTAACTTCATAAAGGGAATCAGAGGGATTTTGTGGGTCATAAGTTCCATAGTCGGTAGCATCAGTATTCCGCCCAGTTGAACCAACTATAAAATCGTCATCACCCCATGTTTCATTTGAAGGATAAGTAAGACCAAAAGCATTACCCCCACAGTTTGTAGCGCGGGTATAAACATAAAAGAAATGTCCCCACTGATCCCTTACCGGAAAGGTCTTTAAATAGAAGCCCTGAAGTGCCTGTACGATTGGATCATCTGTACCACTGAGTGCTCCTGTTCCACCATCTGGGGCTATCCCTTTATCAGTTATATAATCCATAATACCGGTAGAGATGGTGTTGATGTCCTTAATGGTGCCCTTCTGTTTGGCTTTCTGCAAAGCGCTCATAGCGTTGGGGATAAGTAAGGCCGCTAAAATACCGA
>PNJE01000089.1 GCA_002877915.1 Candidatus Aminicenantota bacterium | reverse complement strand
AAGCTATGGCAGGCCATTTTGCACCTTATCCCACTGTCCAGTTTTTGGGGAGCATTTCAGAGTGTTAGATGAAAAAATTGATTATTCCTCTCACGGTGATTTTTCTGGCCATACTGTTAATCGCTCCGGCCAAGGCTTTGGTGACTTTTGGAGTAAAAGGTGGGCTGAATTATTCTAATTTGACATTCAGTCCCCCAGTTGATTTTTTTACCAATCAGAAATACCTTAAAAGCTTCAGCGGTGGAGCTTTCCTAAGCATAAATCTTGGACCAATAGGTTTTCAGCCTGAAGTTCTTTATTCTCGCCGAGGTTTTGAATTTTCTGGGACGGATCAGATCAGTGGCCCTTATCAGGTTCAGATCCTACTTGATTACCTTGAAATTCCACTTCTGGTCAGGCTTAATATTATATCCCTTGGACCTATTAAAGCCTATGTCTTCGGAGGCACATCTTATGGGTATTTGCAGAAAGCCAAGTTTAAAGAGACCAGCCAGAATTCACAAACAACTGAAGACATAAAATCTGATATTAAATCATCCAGTCTGGCGGCGGTTGGTGGACTGGGACTTGACCTAAAAATACCCATGCTCTTTAAAATAACTCTCGATGCCCGCTACCATTATGGGCTTTCCAACATTATTCAGCCTACGAGTGATTTAGGAACATATAAAATTAAAAATAAAGGCTTCTCTATAATGCTGGGTCTTGGCTTTTAATTCTACCGGATAGACCAGCTCTAAGACAACTGTGGTGAGCTCATCAATTTTGATTCTTTTTATAACCCTGTCAACCCCTGCTGTCAAAAAAAATACTGGCAGCCAAGGGTAAAAAGCAGAGCACTGATACAACCGACCTTTCAAAGGTGAAATTCCGGCCGAGAGACCTCTGACGCTTAAATCATCAAGCCAAAAGAACAAGAGACAGAAAATCCCGTCTGAGTGCACTGACTATTTTGTTTCATAAAGCTGGCCATTTCTAAACTGAAAAACCAAATTTACTTTTTTACTGGGGCAACAGCTCGGGTCATCCGGGCCTTGAGTGAGCAGGTCAATGATTACTTTCTCTTGGTTAATCCTAATCTTTTTTATTTCTACCCGGTCACCTAGTTCCAGCGAGTTAGTCTGATGAAAGCTCAGCCCGTCATTAATTAGAGCTGTGAGCTCATAGAAAAAACCACTACCCCCATAATTTGAAACCAGCACTACCGCTGCATCCTGGCGCCCATCACCATTGAGGTCTCCGGAAATAAAAGAATCAAGCCTGATATTGACATAATCTTCAATTGACCGGCCTTGTTTAAAGCACCCATCAGCAAGTTTATATTTAAAACCAGTGCTCAGAGTGTACTCAAAGTTCCTGACCAGTTTTTTCAGCGATGAGTCTGAAAGGCTGGTTTGAAAGGACAAGCCTAAGCTTCCTGACAACCATAAAATTGCTGATAGCAAAATTAGCCTGGTAGCCAGTAAGAATAATTTTTGTTTTTTTCGATTGTTCATATAAATATATTCTTCCTTCAAGATATCATTTTTATTTTCTCATAACAGATACATTTTTTCCAATCTGTCTTAAATTTTTTGGCCTGGAATAAGTCAGCCTGAAGACAATTCTATTTCCATAATTCTTCCTGACACTTGAAATCTCCAGGACTTAAAATATTTAGCAACAATCTACTGATATGATTTAAAGCTCTCTCAAAGATTACCCAGGCTCGGGTGAAAATCTTCTATCTTTTCCTCACAGAACTTAATTCATATTCTTATCCATAAAAAATATATAAAGGACTCTGACGCTGTTACTTTCTTCTGTTCTCTCTTTTGAATTTATTATCATTTAAGCCCATTTTTTTATTTCATTAAATTTCCTTGGGAACCTTTTGCTAATTTTTTTCGTAATTATTTCTGAAAATAGATTTCTGGCTGACGACTATAATTTAATATCCATCTCGGGTCAGAAGCCAGGTTGAGCTCGGCTAATAACGGCTTTGAAAAACAACCCAGACCAAGGAGATAGAAAATGCTAAAACTGAAGGCCCAAAGAAAAACTTCTATTAAGCTTTCTCTCCCCAGGAATTTGATAACCCTCAGCTTTCTATCAATAATTTTTATACTGACTGTTACTGGCAATTTATCTCTTAAAGCTCAGGGTCTAAACATCCCAGCTAAAACTTGGGGTCTCAGTTTTGGCAATTCCAAGAATTTCACTGGACTGAGATTTAATTTCCGGGACAGGAACGTAGAAAAAATATGTGGAATCAACATAACTTTGTGGAAACCTTACCGGGAAAACAAAGAAGCCGTAGTGACTGGTCTCTCTTTGGGAATTCTGCCTGCGGCAGCTGAATTGAATGGCCTTAATATCGGGCTTCTGGGAGCTGGAGCTCTAAAAAATGCTGTGGGCTTGAATTTTGGGCTCCTGGGTGCCGGCAGTGGCCAGAACCTTTATGGCTTTAACTTCGGCTTAATAGGAGTAGGGGCAGGAGGAAATATGGTTGGGTTGAATCTCGGGGGCTTGGGTTGCGGCGCTGGTAAAAATATAAAAGGGATAAATTTAGGTGGTCTGGGAGCTGGAGCCGGAGAAGACCTTATCGGATTAAACATCGCCGGCTTGGGAGTGGGGGCCGGAAAAATTGTTTCCGGAATTAATGCCGGACTGGCTGGGGTCGGGGCAGGCAAAAATTTAAATGGAATAACTTTGGCTGGACTTGGGGCCGGAGCAGGTGAAAATATAACCGGGCTGGTCATTGGCGGTCTGGGAGCCGGTGCCGGGAAGGAAATCAAGGGTCTGATGATAGCCGGCCTCGGAGCTGGAGCCGGCGAAAAAATTCAGGGTGTAATCATAGCCGGATTGGGTGCCGGTGCTCCAAAGGTGCAAGGCATAATTCTGTCTGGAATAGGTGCCGGCGGAGAAAAACTTAGAGGGCTTTTTCTTACCGCCGGAGAAATCAAACTGACTAAAGGCGGTTATCTCCACGGAGTCTCGGTAGCCTCCCTCAATTATCTTCAGGGCAATCTTACCGGTGTCTCCATTGGTGTGATCAATTACGCCTGGAAAGTGGAAAAAGGCTTCCAATTCGGGCTTATCAACATCATTCGCTGCAACCCCCGCGGTTTAAAGATCTTGCCTATTTTTAACACCGGCTGGTAAAAAGAAAACCTTGCCCTAAAGTCTGTTAATGGGGAGCTCAATCAGGTATTTTTATTAAATCTTATTTACTCATAAAAGAAAACCCCTGAATCCTGACAGCTCTTTTTACCCTTAATATGATCCAGGATGTTTCATAATAAGAAAATCTTTAATCATTCATATGGAAGTTCTGCCTGAGTTTTAATAAAATCAAACCTTGGTAAACACTATGAGTAAACCCAGAGTAGTTATCAGTGCTTGTCTCAATGGCTTGGCCTATCGCTATGATGGCAGCACCGTGTCCGACAAGGACGTAGATGAGATTAAGAAAAAATTTAATTTAATCAATGTCTGCCCGGAGGTCGGCATCAACCTGGGTATTCCCAGAAAAACCATCAGGCTGGTGAGTACTGAAGGTCGCCTGGAAGCTATCCAGAAAGATACTGGGTTAAATATAACTCAAGAGCTCGTTGATTTTTCTGAAAATTTTCTCACCCAGCTATCAGAAATTGATGGATTCATACTTAAAGCCAAATCGCCCAGCTGTGGGGTAAAAAGCGCCAAAGTTTTTTCTGGTATTGAAGGGCAAATCCTTAAAAAGGAAGATGGTCTTTTCGCTCAGACAGTTAGGAAAATCTTTCCTTTCTTGCCTTTAATCGATGAGGGAAGGCTCAAGAACCCTGAACTCCGCTGGGAGTTTTTGAGCAAAACATTTCTTCATTTTAATTTTAGAAAAGCAACCAAAAGTATATCTTCGCTGGTTGAGTTTCATTCTCGAGCTAAGTATATGTTTATGAGCCTGGCTCAAAAAGATCTCAGAGCTATGGGGAAAATATTAGCTGCTCATAGAAGAGACAATTTTCCAGAGACCGCCAAAAAATATCAACGGGCTTTCCAAGGCATCCTTAGCCGGCCTATTAGGAAATCAAATCTGATTAACGCTTTTACCCATATGTTTGGCTATATTTCGCCTCGAATAAGTCCGGAAGAAAAAGCCCATTTTCTCAATCTGCTGGAAAAATACAGAGCCGGAGATATTGATTTCGTGGTCATAATAGAGCTCCTGCGAAGTTATGGCCTGCGCTTCCAGCTGACTTATCTCTTAAATCAATATCTGCTTAACCTATCGAGCTGAATATCAGTCAGGCCGTTATTTTATTGAAACTAAAGCCCATTATTTTTTTATTCCTAAATGATTAAATCCTACTATTTTAGTATAAATTAAGCGGGCTTTCCGTGGCCATTAGCCTTAATAACAGAAAAAACCAGCCGATTAGGTCTAATAAACAACCAGGTAAAGAGCTTCAACCGCCTTATCCGGAAAATATTTACCTTTAAGCTTTTTGATATCTTCAAGGGATGATATCTCCTCCGGACCGATCTTAACTTTCCCCTGCTGGCTAAGCTTAACATAAAGTTCAGAAAGAGCAATAATAGAAGCTCCTAAGGGGATGGCCGCCAAACTTTTTTCCAGCTCGCCTGCCTTCTGGCGATAATGGACATAATAGCTCTGCAGAAGCGGATAAATTTCAGAAAGAATTAGGGCAGCCGTTTTTAGCATGACCTTTTCCCGATCACTGAGCTGCATCTGGGCCAAATTTCCCTGTTCCATGATTATAGCAGTTTGAGTAAAAATAGGCAGACAGGTCGGCAGCTCCTCAATATCACTAAGGAGAGCAGCCGATTTGATATTTTCAACCTCGGCTTTGTTCATTTCCAGAATTTCAGCTATTTTGCCGGCCAGCTCGGAGATCTTTTCAGCCCGGGATTTATCTTCTTCTCCCACTTCCAAATATTTTAAAACAATGGACAAGATCCCCATATAAGCCTTTTTCAGATTGATCATTTCATTTTGCTTTTTCTCGCTTAAAAGGCCCACTATCCAGGCGGTCAGAAAAAGAAAAACAGCCCAGGAAATTAAAAGAATTATCTCATCTTGGCCCAGCCGAAATCGGGCCCTAAATACCTGGCGAGAAAATACTAAATAGAAAGCTTCCAGGAGGATGCAGGTAATGGCAATCAGAACGGCTCTGCGTTTGCCCAGATAATAACCAGAAAAGATAACCGGAAGGAAAAAAAAGTTCAGGAGATAAAATTTATAATGGAACAGAATACTGGTGGCTAAAATAGCTAGAACAATGATAATAGCGATAATGGTTTCAAATTGCCGGCTGGACCTGCTCTTTTTATTCTCTGCGGGCATAGTCCCTCCTTGCCCAAAACTGTCTAAGATGATAAAGCTTTCATTTCGCTTCCTGTGGATTTTATAACATTATTATTAAGCCCCGGTCAATATATATTTTTTCTGTTCTCTAAATTCAAACTACTCGGCTTAGGTTTTACTTAGCCTAAGCCCAGCGTGGCTTATTCCGGGCATATGCCCAGCAAAAAAACGTCTAAAGCCAGCCAGGTTAATCCCCTGAAATAACAAAACATAAAGGTCAAAAAGAGATTTTAAAATATCTTTATTCCTGACGAAAGGATAAAGATGGCTTCAAGCTTAAGGTTCCCTTTCCCCTTATTCTTACAATTAAGAAATGATTACTAAAGCCTGCCTGCTAACGTCAGCTAAAATATTCTTTCAGGTTAAGACATGGTATCCAGGATAAGGAGAGTATATGGAGGCAGCGCAGTGGGAGTCCAGCCATTGGAATTTCGCCTGAGGAA
>PNJE01000156.1 GCA_002877915.1 Candidatus Aminicenantota bacterium | reverse complement strand
TTTCTCAAGGAATCGTCGGAGGAGAAATGGCCTGGCCTTTAGTTATAGTAGGGATGCTGATGGGTTTTGCCTTAATTTTAGTTCAGGTTCGTTCACCTATGCTGGTAGCCGTTGGCATGTATCTTCCTCTGGAAACTACCTTCGCCATATTTATGGGAGGAATGATTAAAGGACTACTTGATAGAGCTATTAATAAACGTCAACTAAATCCAGCCCAGAAAGCCCGAGTAGAAAATGTGGGCATTTTATTGGCCGCCGGATTAATTGCCGGTGAAGCTTTAACTGGATTAATTAGAGCTGCCTGGAAGTTCTTTTTCCTTCAGAATATTGTGAAAAAAGATATTCCCATTATATTCTCTAACCCCAGTTATCTTGGAGGTCTGGTAGTTCTGGTGTTAATCGGGTTTTATCTAATAGCTGTGCCGTTGAAAAACGCCGGCGCTCCTGATGAGCCACCGCCGCCATCGGCCGTAATCTGAAGCTCCGGTTTCAATCTTATTAATTAATCGTTCAGTGATTGTCACCGATTGGTTAATGATTTAAAATATAAAAGTTATGTCTAAGCGGGAAATTATAAAAATTGGCCATCCAACTCTATCGCAAAAAGCTGAGCCGATTAATAACATTAATCAAGAAATAGTTGATCTGGCCAAGGACATGGTCGAAACCATGCATCAGGCTCCAGGAATTGGCCTGGCTGCCCCCCAAGTAAATGTCAGCCGGAGATTGATTACCGTTGACCTATCGGTTGGAGAAAAAAAAGATGAACTGATTGTGATGATAAATCCGGAAATTCTGGAAGAAGAAGGAGAAATGATAGGAGAAGAGGGATGCCTTTCAGTTCCTGGAATATACGAAAAAGTGCTTCGACCTGCCAGAATAGTAGTTAGAGGTTATAACCTTGATGAACAGGAGATAATAATTGAGGCCCGAGATTTGCTGGCCCGGGTTTTATATCACGAAATAGACCACTTGAACGGCAAGCTGTTTATCGATCGCTTATCACCTCTTAAAAGGCGCCTATTAAAAAACCGCTTGAAAAAAGAAATGGCCAAAAGTGAAGGAAAAGGTTAATTCTGAATGAAAGTAGTTTTTTTCGGTAGCCCGGCCATAGCCCTGCCCGCCTTAAATAGTCTGCTAAATGCCGGTCATGAAATAAAGCTGGTAATTACCCAGCCTGATAAGCCTGCTGGCCGGGGGCGCAAGTTTACTCCCCCACCAGTAAAAGTGTTTGCTGAAAATCATGGACTTCCTTGCCTTCAACCAGAAAAAATAAGGAAAGATGAAAAAACACTTGAACTGATCAAATCAGCTAACCCGGAGGTAAATATAGTCGTGGCCTACGGCCAGATTATTCCGGCTTCAATTATTTATTTACCTCCTTATAAATCTCTTAACCTCCATTTTTCTCTTTTACCTAAATACCGCGGAGCAGCTCCGGTTCAGTGGGCAATTTTGAAGGGTGAAAATTTGACTGGTGTGACGATCTTTCAACTTAACGAAAAAATGGATGAGGGCCCTATTTTAACCCAGGTGGAAACTCCAATTCTGCCCAGAGAGAATGCCTACGAGTTAGAAATTAGGTTATCCCACCTTGGGGCTAAATTGCTCATCGATACCCTGAATAACCTTGACCGTCTTATTCCCAAGGAGCAGGAGCATTCTCAGGCTACTTATGCTCCTAAATTGACAAAAGAACAGGGGAAAATAAACTGGCAGGAATCGGCCGAATTAATAGACCGGCAAGTTCGGGCTTTTTTCCCCTGGCCTGGAGCTTTTACTTATCTTGGTAATCAGCGCCTTGAAATACTGGTCGGCCAGGCGATTCCTGGGCTGATGCCATCAACCCGCCCCGGAGAAATAATTCAGATAGACAAATCAGGAATTTATGTTGGTTGTGGCCAAAACGGTGTCTATTTGATAGAGAAAATTAAGCCTGAAGGCAAAAAAGAAATGTTTGCTTATGCCTATAGCCTTGGCGGGAAAATAAAGCCGGGAATGCTTTTTTCTTGAGTGATAAAAGACTTTGGAAAGATAAAGATTGAGAAAAAAATCAAAAGGCTAAAGCCCCGATCAATTTTACTGCTCAATTATGTAATCGATCGGGTTGATGGGTTTCCCGTTAAGGTGAACCTCATAATGAAGATGTGGGCCAAGAGTTTTTCCCGTATTCCCAACATAACCAACTAACTGTCCTCTTTCGACCTTCTGCCCTGACTTAACGACATACTTTTGCAAATGCCAGTATTCGGTAGAAAAGCCATTTCCGTGGCTAATGGCTACAAAATTCCCTTTATACTTATCAAAACCAACCTGAATAACCACTCCGTTAGCTGTGGCGACTACCGGGTTATTAAAGTTGGTGGCAATATCCAGCCCGGTATGAAAGGCGTTCCGCCCGGTAAAAGGGTCGATTCTTGGACCAAAGGGTGAAGAAACCCACCCGACGGTCGGCCAGATGGTTGGCATGGTCGCCAGGGTGGCCGTCTGATTTTCAAAAAAATGATACATATAGCTCAAGTTCTTTTCCACCGATTCGGCCCGCTGCTTGATGGCTTGGATGGCTCCAGGGGAAACATCTGGTCTAGCTTTTAGGTCCACGTTTAAATCTGATTTTTCTCCTCCTCCAACCCCTGGTTCACCTTTAATATTTTCCGGCGATTGAATTCCAGCCAGAACATTAATTTTTCGAGCGTAATTTTCAAAGCTGGTAATGGTTTCTCTCATCTGGTTAATGGTGCTTTCGTAGTTGGCAATGAGCTCCTTCTGAGCCGAGGCTTCTTTTACCAGGTCTTTATATTTGGCCTTGGTCATAGTCATGGAAAAATAATCAAGCAGGAAAAAGACAAAGAAAACCGCAAAAGCTATTCCTGCCCCAATAACCAGCCTGACAGCTTTATGAGGGATAGTAATTGTTTTAAAGCTGGTTTTCCAATTGGGGACAATAACGATGGATATAAATTTTTTAGCCATTTCTTACCTTAAATACCATATTGCCTCTATGACTGTCAACTTTTTGATTCTTTATTTTTTGGTTTCAAGGCTACTTCATTCGATAACTTTAAAAATTACATCATGTTCTCTGACCGGTAAATCCACTTTGAAAGCAACTTCTTCTCCTGCTTTAGCTTCTTCTATTGGCTGATGCTCTATCTGCATTGACTCTATTTTCTGAAAAAAATCGCTGCTATGACCCTTGATATGGACCACATCTCCTACTTTTAGGCCTCGGCCAGAAATCTTAGCCACGCCAACTTGAATTTTGGCAAAATAATGAGTTATCCGACCTACTTCGACCTCCTCCATTTTTGTCCCTCCTTTAATATTTTGTCTAAAAAATAGCAAAAAAGTTGAAAATAAGCAAATAATTTCTTATCTTCTAAGCTTTATTAGCCGCCACAGAGGACCGAACCACCATTAACATTAAGGACTTCCCCGGTTATATGGATGGCCAGATCTGACACCAGGAATAAGATTGGCCCGGCTATATCTTCCGGAGGAGGGATCCGGCGAAGGGGAATAGATTGTCTGACTTTTTCTTTAAATCCCGGTTCACTAAAAACTTCAGCGCACATATCAGTATCCACCCACCCTGGGGCCACGCAGTTCACCCTGATATCATATGGGGCCAGTTCTACTGCCAGAGACTTGGTCAATGAAACCAGGGCGCCTTTGCTGGCAGCGTAATGAGAATGGAATGCTTCTCCCCGGATAGCGGCGGTCGAGGCTACATTTACAATCGAACCATGCTTTTTTTCTTTCATTTGTCGGACAACGGCATTGGTGACATAAAAAACCCCATCTAAATTTACGGCCATAGTTTCTTTCCAGACTTCTTCTGGCATATTGCCCATTTCTCCATAAGTCCAGATGCCGGCATTATTAATTAATATGTCTATCCTTTCCCAGCGCTCGATAATCATTTTGACCATCTCTTCAACTTGCAGTCGATTAGAAATATCAGCTTTGGCCAGTAAGCCTTGGCCACCCATTTTCTCTAATTCCTCTTTCACCTCGAAGGCAGCTCGGTAATTACGCTGATAGTGAACGACTACCCTGGCCCCAGCCTCAGCCAGCATCAGAGAGGTAGCCCGTCCTATTCCTCTTGAGCCGCCAGTTACCACGGGGGTTTTCCCGGTTAAGTCTATTTTCTTGGCCATTCTAAAAATGCTCCTCCTGGATTAGATATAATTCAGACTAAAATCTTTCATTTTATGAAACTCAAGATATCGATAAATCTCGTCAGCATAAGGTAAAACTTTTTCTTTCATTACCTGAAAATACTTCTCCACCGTGGGAATCTGACCTTCTATAGCCGCAATGGCCGCCAGTTCGGCTGAACTCAGATAAACTCTGGCATTATCTCCAAGCCGATTATCGAAATTCCTGGTAGAAGTGGAAACCACAGTTGCCCCTGGTCTCACCCTGGCCTGGTTGCCCATGCATAAAGAGCAACCGGGTATTTCAACCCTCGCTCCGACCGTGGCAAAGGAAGCGAAAAGCCCTTCCCTCATCAATTGGGCTTTATCCATTTTGGTTGGAGGAGTCAACCAAATACGCGTTTTAGGATAACAAGCTTTTTCAAATATTTTCGCTGCGGCCCGGAAATGTCCAATATTGGTCATGCATGAACCAATAAATACTTCATCAATTTTATCCCCGGCTACTTCTGAAAGGAGCTTCACGTCATCTGGATCGTTGGGACAAGCCAGGAGGGGCTCTTTAATTTGGGACAAATCGATCTCGACAACTGCCGCATACTCGGCCTGAGGGTCTCGCCTTATAAGTTTCGGATTTTTGATCCAATCTTCGCCAGCTTTTATCCTTTTCTCAAGAGTTTCGGCATCCTGATAACCTTCTTCGATCATTTTTTTCATGAGGGCAATGTTACTTTTCAGATATTCAACGACTTTTTCTTCTTTTAGTGAAATAACTGCCGCCGCGGCCGACCTCTCCGCCGAGGCATCAGTAAGCTCATAAGCTTGCTCCACGGAAAGTTCCTCGAGTCCTTCTATTTCCAGGATCCGGCCATTGAAAATATTTTTCTTGCCTTTTTTAGCTACGGTCAAAAGACCCTGCTTTATGGCGAAATAAGGAATGGCATTGACCACATCCCGAAGAGTAATCCCAGGATTTAATTTTCCCGAGAATTTAACCAGAACTGATTCTGGCATGTCCAGAGGCATAAAGCCCAGAGCGCCCGCAAAAGCTACCAACCCCGAGCCAGCTGGAAAGCTCAGCCCGATGGGAAAGCGGGTATGGGAATCTCCGCCAGTGCCAACAGTATCTGGCAAAATTAAGCGGTTCAACCAAGAATGAATAACTCCATCCCCTGGTTTAAGCACCACTCCCTTTCTTTCAACTACAAAGGCAGCCAGGCTCCGATGCATTTTGACATCTGTCGGCTTGGGGTAAGCCGCCGTATGACAAAAAGATTGCATAAAAAGTTCGGTTTGAAACCTTAGGCAGGCTAATTCCTTAAGTTCATCAGCCGTCATTGGCCCAGTAGTATCTTGAGAGCCAACTGTGGTCATCTTAGGCTCGCAAGCAGTTCCCGGAAGGACCCCGGGCAAACCACAAGCCCTGCCGACGATTTTCTGGGCCAGGGTAAATCCCTGCCCCGGCTTCGGGACCGGATTTTCAACCTTAGTAAAAAAGTCAGCTTCCGGCCAACCAAGCTCTTTCCTGGCCTTGGCCGTCAGCTGACGACCAATGATTAAATTCAACCGGCCCCCGGCTCTAAATTCATCTTTTATGGTAACCGGCTTCCAATCAAACTTAGCTAAGATTTCTCCAGATTCACTTTTTATCTCTCCAGCGAC
>PNJE01000111.1 GCA_002877915.1 Candidatus Aminicenantota bacterium | reverse complement strand
AGATTTTCGGGTGGCGGTAGCTTGTCTCAGGGCGACAATTTCTGAAGCTGAGGTCCAAGAAATAAGGATAATTAATAGGCAGGAAGGTAAATAAGATGGATAATAAAAAGGAAAGAACCACCAGAACGCAGTATCAAACGAAGGTAAGTGAAGATTTTCCTGAGAACCTGGATTTTGGGCCAACCAAATTTGTTAAGAAAATTTCAATGCGCTATGGTGAAAATCCAGGTTATCCGGCAGCTTTTTATCAAGAAGAAGGAGCCAGTGGGCCTAACATGGCGACGCTCGAGGTTCTTCAGGAAGGCACCAAGGGTCTGAGCTACATTAACGTCGGGGATATGGATCTTGGCCAACGGTTGGCCAAAAAATTGACTGAAATCTTTCCTGGGAAATCAGTGGCTGTTATTATCAAGCATGAAATGCCCAGCGGTGTGGCCCTATCTGATAATGGGCTGGAAGCTTTCCAAAAAGCCTGGCAAACTGACGCCCTTTCCAACTTCGGTAGCGTGGATGTTTTCAATTTCCGGGTTGAGGAAGACCTCGCCCGGCTGCTGATTGAAAGCCCAAGAAATATCGAAGTGGTTTATGCTCCTGATTTCAGTCCAGAAGCTCTCAATACCCTCACCAACCGTAAGAGCTTACGAGTGGTTAAAATGGGTGCCCCTCTCGATCAACCTTCCACTGATAATGGCCTCGAATTTAAAAGAGTAGCTGGAGGCTTATTGGTCCAAAAAAGATTTAATAGCCGGATTGTTTCGCCTGAATTCATCGATGTGGTTTCCAAAAAAAAGCCAACTGAATCTGAATTGCGGGCGGCTCTCCTTTGCTGGACGGTAGCTTGTTTTACCCGTTCTAATGCTATCATTATCGGCACCGAGGATAAAATCCATGGTATCGGCTCCGGGCAGAGAAGCCGGATTGATGCGGCCGAGGACGCGATCAGACTTTCTTATCGAGGTTATGGGCCTACTGGCTGCATCATGGCTTCAGACGCCTTTATGCCTTTCCCCGATGTAGTAGAATTAGCTGGGCAGAAAGGCATTAAAGGAATTATCTTTCCCTTAGGTTCAATTAAAGACCAGGAAGTTATCAATCGAGCTGATGAATTAGGCTTGGTAATGATGGTCACCCGAAAACCAGGAGAAATTGATTGTGAAAGATGCTTTTTGCATCGTTAACTTGGGTCCCGAACTCATCTTTGGGTTTAACTGTGAGCCAAGAAAAAATTAATTCTTCTAACTATTCCCTCGTTTATGTTATTCAGAAGCATTATGCTTCCCACCTTCATTACGATCTTAGGCTGGAAGAAAACGGGGTTCTTAAAAGCTGGGCTATCCCAAAAAGACCTCCTAAAATTTCTGGGATTAAAAGGCTGGCCGTGGAGGTTGAGGACCATCCATTGGGGTACGAAAATTTTGAAGGTTCCATTCCTGAAGGTGAATATGGAGCCGGTCGAGTAGAAATCTGGGACAAAGGTTCTTATGAACCAATAAATATTTCTGAAAATAAAAAAGAAATTTTAATAAACGGCCAGAAATTAAAAGGGCTTTATACATTTGTTCGCCTCAAAAATCAATCATCTAAGGAAAAGCTCTGGTTGTTCTTCAAAAATAAGCAACAGAAGAAAGCTGAACAAGAAAATGATAAGACCATTGGCTCAAAATAAAAAAAACAATATATTTAACACCATTTTTAGAAACTTATTCCTAACGATAGCGCTGGTGGCTATTTTTGCCCATTTAGCCTTTGGATGGGCGAACCAGACAAAAGATAATTCTGCTCCTGCCAGTTATGAAAACCAAGCAAAAATAATCAAAGACCTGGGCTTGAAGGAAGAAAAAGCCTATGAATTACTAAAGGTACTGACCTCAGTCGGGGGAAGATTAACCGGAAGCCAGGCTGCTGAACAGGCTGTTAATTTAATGGGCGGTTTAATGGAGAAAATCGGCCTGGATCGAGTCTGGACCGAACCAGTTAAAGTCAATCACTGGACCAGAGGAAGTCCGGAAAAAGCATTTGTCCGGAGTCGCCGTTTTGGCCAACAAAAAATAAATATTTGTGCCCTCGGCAATAGCATCGGGACACCAGGAAAAGGATTGGAAGCCCAGGTATTGGAAGTAAAATCGTGGGCCGAGCTGGAATCTTTAAAGAGCCAGGTCCCTGGAAAAATCGTTTTTTATAATGTGCCAATGGACAGAACCATAGTCTATTCTTTTGCCGCTTACGGACAAGCCGCTCAATATCGGGTCAGAGGAGCTTCGCAAGCTGCCCGCTATGGGGCAGTGGCAGTTTTGACCAGGTCTTTAACCTTTCGGCTCGATAATCACCCTCACACGGGGATGATGATTTATGACGATAAGCTGCCCAGAATTCCCGCCGCCTCAATTTCAACCCTTGATAGTGAGCGGTTGGCCCAATGGCTTAAGGCTGATCCCGATCTGAAAATCTATCTGAGAATGGCCTGCCAGCAACTTGAGCCAGTTATTTCTCATAATGTGATAGGCGAACTTAAAGGAGCAGAAAAGCCGGAAGAAATTATTTTGCTTGGCGGACACTTAGACAGCTGGGACTTAAGCCCTGGAGCTAACGATGATGCCGCCGGTTGTGTGGTCGCCCTCGAAGCCCTAAGGCTGCTGAAGGAAGCGGGTCTAAAACCAAAAAGAACCATCCGGGCAGTGCTTTTCATGGATGAAGAATTTGGCGGCACTGGCGGCCGAGCTTATGTCCTCGATAGCCATCGCCTAAACGAAAAACATCTGGTAGCTATCGAGCAGGACGAAGGAGGAGGACTGCCTCTTGGCCTATCTCTCAGCCGAGAGGAAGCCATAAATAAGTTGAGAGCCATTAACCAAATTCTGAGACCCTTTGGGGTATACTGGATAGAAAAAGGAGGGGGAGGAGTGGATGTTTCGCCTTTAGCTTCCAAGGGAGTCATCCTGGGGAGCTTAGTCCCGGATAGCCAGAAGTATTTTGATTATCACCATTCAGCCCTCGATACTATTGAAACAATACATCCAAGAGAACTGGAATTACAGGCCATCATATTAGCCATGGTGGTTTATTTTTTTGCAGAGGAAGGAGTTTAAATTGTTTTTGAACTTTGTCTGGCATTTTCATCAACCAATTTACCGGCAGCCAGAATCGGGTGAATATCTGCTGCCTTGGGTAAATTATCATACTACCAGGAATTACTGGCCAATGTTAAAAATAATTGAACAAGAAGAATTTCCTTGCACCATTAATTTGGTTCCTTCTCTAATCGAACAGATAAAAGATTATGCTGAAGGCCAAGCCATGGACAAAATCCAGTTAGCCCTGGAAAAGCCAGTCGAAGAGATCTCTTCCGAAGATATTAGCCGCTGGAAAAGATTTTTCCCTCGGTTTGCTTCTCTTGATTCTCCAGAAGAGCTGCAGAAAAATATTTTAAATTATTTTTTCTCCCCGCTGGATCAACCAGAAGAAAAAAGTCAGGCTGAATTATTATCTTTGAGGAAAAAGATTTTTTCGGCGATTTTTGATTACTTCGGAAAGCTCGAACACGAGAAGCTTTTAGAACTTACCGCTTCTCCTTATTATCATCCCCTTCTGCCTCTTATTATCGACCTGAGCCAGGCCAGGAAAGAAGCCCCTGACTTGCCTGATTTTCGCTATCCTGAAGATGCCCTCTGGCAGCTACAGGAGGCCCGGGAATATTTTAAAAAAATACTGGGCTTTTATCCAGCCGGCCTCTGGCCCTCAGAAGGAGCTTTAAGTCAGACCGCCTGCGAACAGATTTACAGGTCAAATTTTTCCTTTACTTTTACCGACGAATATCTTTTATGGAAGAGTCTTGACCATCGACCTGATTATAACCTTCTTTATCGCCCTTATAAATGTGCTGGGGTCAGCATTCTTTTCAGAGACAGAGAATTATCAGATCTTATTGGCTTTGAATATCATCGCTGGCCGGCGACTGAAGCGGTCGATGATTTCCTACGGCGCCTCGAAAGCCGGGCGCAAAAGGTTCCCGAAGATTCTATTTGCTCAATAATTTTAGATGGAGAAAATCCCTGGGGAGCCTACCCATCTAATGGGGTTGATTTTCTTCGCCGATTGTATGAAAAAATTAAAGAAAGCCAGAAATTTATACCCATTCGGCCTTCTGACTATTTAAAAGATCATTCGCCAAAAAGAAGCCTCAAACTGATATCAGGCACCTGGATGAGCAGTTTTTTTAAATGGGTTGGACATCCTGGTAAAGTCGCCGCTTGGAGTAAACTGGCCAATACCAGGAGCAACAGTTCATTTTCGAGATCGATGGCCATAGCCGAAGGCTCAGATTGGTTCTGGTGGGCCGGAGAAACTGAAGAAAAAGAGTTTGATCTTCTTTTTTCTGCTTATCTGGAAAAAGCCTTAAAAACTGGGAAATCGCTATGAAAAAATTAAAGTTTCTTTTTGCCATTCATAATCATCAACCACTGGGTAATTTTCCTCATGTTTTGGAGATGGCTTATCAACAGGCTTACTGGCCTTTTTTAAAAACAGTCAATAAATTTCCTTATTTTAAATTTGCCCTTCATTTTTCCGGGTTTTTATGGGAATTCATTTGCCAGAAGCACAAAGAAGCCTTAGAGTTAATCAAAGAGATGGTTAATAGGAGACAGGTTGAGCTTTTAGGCGGGGCCTTTTATGAGCCGATTTTAACTCAGATTCCAGAAAAAGACCGACAGGCTCAAGTTACTCTGATGACCAGATTTTTGGAAGAAACTTTTGGGATTACCCCAACTGGCTTATGGTTAGCCGAGCGAGTCTGGGAACCCCATTTAGCCAGTTTCCTTAACCGGGCTGGTTTCCGCTACACCTTGTTGGATGAAGAGCACTTCCATTATGCCCGAGTGGAAAACATTTACGGTTATTATGCTACTGAAGATGAAGGCTTAATCTTTAATATTTTCCCCATTGATAAAACCCTCCGTTATTATATTCCTTTCAAATCTTATGATCAGATTAAAGCTTATTTTCAAAAAATACAGGATTCTGGAAATGATACCGCCATTATCGGCGATGATGGAGAAAAATTTGGACTCTGGCCGGGAACTTTCGATTGGGTTTATAACCGCGGCTGGTTGAAAGGCTTTTTAGATTTTATTGCTGAAAACCAATTAGAAATGATGACTTTCTCCGAATACTTAGACCAGGGCCAACCCTTAGGGCGAGTTTATCTCCCGCCGGCCTCATATGAAGAAATGATGGAATGGGTCCTTCCTCCAGCCGAGCAAAAAGAGTTCCTGGAGCTTAAGTCCAGCCTTAAGCCCGAGGATAAAAAATTTTTACGCGGCGGACAGTTCCGCGAATTTTCTCTTAAGTATCCTGAAAGTCATCATTTGCGCTGCCGCCAGCTTCAGGTCTCAACTGAAGTCAGAAATTGTCAGGATAGGGAAGCTGAGCTGGAACTTTACCGAGCTCAGTGCAATGATGCCTACTGGCATGGAGTTTTCGGTGGACTTTATCTTCCTCACTTGAGAAGAGCGGTTTATCAGAAATTAATATCCGCTGAGTTAAGAATTCCATTTGTGAGTGGCTGGGAAAAATATGATTTTGACCTCGATGGGCAGGACGAATGGATCTTGAGAACTCCAGCTTTTTTTGCCTGGGCAAAGCCTGATATCGGTGGAGCCATAACAGAAATTGACTATCGGTCTGAAGGAACAAATCTGACCGATGTACTCACCAGAAGGCAGGAATTTTACCATCTCTATACCACTTCTCATACTGAAAATGGCCAGCATAAATCCATTCATGAATTGTCCCGAAATTTGCCTCCGGAAGCTCAAAAATGGTTAGAATTTGACGCTTACCGCCGGGTTTCCTTCCTGGAAAGAATATTGCCAGCCGAAATAACCAAAGAAGAATATGCCAAGATTTATTATTCCCAGCCCGGAAATATAAGCTCACAGAGATTCAAATCTTTCCTGGAAGAAGATGCTTTGGTTCTTCAAACTGAAGATCTGGCGAAAATTAATCTCAATAATGATAATAGCTATCCTCTGCAGATAAAAAAAAGGATAAAGCCAGGCAAAGATTCTTTGCTTTTTGCCTATGAAATTGTAAATCTCAGGAAAGAAAAAATCAGTTTAACCCTCACCTCTGAATGGAATCTGGGTTTTTTTGAAGGTGAATACAATATTAAGTGGCCAAGAGTGGAATTCTTCAACGGCCAGCTATTCCTGGAAGCACCGGAAGCCAAAGAAATCTGGGATTTCCCAGTTAAGACGGTCTCTCAATCAGAAAAAGATTATGAAATCATCACTCAGGGAATTAGTTTCCACTTTGTCTGGCGGTTAGATCTAAATTCAGGAGAAAGCCAAATATTCTGGTTGTCTTTAAACCACATAAAAAAGCTCTCTTCAGTCAGTTAATAAGATTTAAAAAAGATTTTTACCGCCTAAAAGGATATGCTATAATAGAAAATAAATATCGGGAAGGAATCGATGGCTGAAATCTCAGCAGCAACTAAAAAGCATTTTTGCCTGGTTCTTCATAGCCATATTCCTTATGTTCTCAATCACGGAACCTGGCCTCATGGGACCGATTGGCTTTACGAAGCCGCGGCCGAGACTTATCTTCCACTTCTCGAAGTATTGCTCCGGCTGGAAAAAGAAGGAATCAGATCAGCCCTGACGATAAGTTTTACTCCCGTATTAATTGAACAGCTTAAAAGTCAGAAATTCTCTACAGGTTTTATAAATTACCTGGTAATGAAGTTGGAAGCGGCGGCTGGTGACTATCTTTATTTTCAACAGATCGGAGAAAAAGAATTAGCCGCTCTGGCCTCATTCTGGAGAAGGTGGTATGAGAATATTTTCAGATTATTTGTAGATGAATTTCATTCCGATTTGGTGGGCAGCTTTGCCCGTTTTCAGCAAAAAAGAATAATAGAAATAACTACATCTGCAGCTACTCATAGCTACCTGCCATTGCTTTCTCGGGATGAAAGCGTTCGGCACCAGATCAAGCAGGGCTATTTTGTTTACCAGAAATATTTTGGTCTAAATCCAGCCGGTTTCTGGCTGCCCGAATGCGCCTACCGCCCCGGTTACTCTTGGAAGCCTCCTGTTGGTCAGTTTGCACCTTACCAACGAAAAGGAATTGATGAGATCCTGGGCGAAGAAAATTTAAAATATTTCTTTATAGATGCGCACCTCCTTAAGGGTGGGGAAGCCTTAGGGGTTTATCTAGAAAAATTTCCTGCCCTTCGTTACCTCTGGGAAAGATACAAAGAAAAATCAAAATCGGGGCCGCTGAGACCTGAAGACCCTTATCAGCCTTATTTAGCTCATCCATCAGCCGTAACTTTTCTGGCGAGGGATGAAGTCAGTGGAAAACAGGTCTGGAGCCGTTCATCAGGCTATCCAGGAGATGGTCATTACCTCGAATTTCATAAAAAGCATTTTCCCGGTGGTTTGCGCTACTGGAAGATTACTTCTTCATCATCTGACTTGGCTGATAAGCTGCCTTATGATTTTAATCAAGCTCTGGAAAGAGTAGAAGAACATTCCAACCATTTTGTCTGGCTTCTTAATAACACTCTTAAAAACCGGCGCGAGGGTGGGATAATTACTTCTCTCTATGATACCGAGCTTTTCGGTCACTGGTGGTTTGAAGGACCAGAATGGTTATATCGGGTAATAAAAAAGCTTTCCGCAGCCGATTCTGAAGTAAAGCCTTCCACTGTTTCAGCCGCTCTTCAAAAAATCCCAGGTAGAATCTTGGTTTCTCTACCCGAAGGTTCCTGGGGAGAAGGAGGGTTTCACTGGATCTGGCTCAATGACGAAACTTCCTGGATCTGGGAGAAAATTTATGAGGTGGAAAAGAAATGCTTACCCCTGATGGCTGGGGCTGCTCGCTTGGAAGATGGTCGTTCCCGTCTGCTGAAGATTTTTTGTCAGGAAAAATTCCTATTGGAAAGTTCTGATTGGCCTTTCCTTATTTCCACTATGACGGCTGGGGATTATGCGGCTGCCCGGGTCAGCCGCCATTACGAGAGAGCCTTGAAGATACTGAAGCTCCTGGAAAAAAATTCGGACCTTAATCCCGAGGAAGAATTTTTTATAAATAAAATCGAGGCTGAAGATTCAATCTTCAAGGAGATTATTTTGCCCGATGGAAACATTCTATAAAAAAGTTTTAGTAATGATTCTCTGCGGCGGGAAAGGGGAGAGACTTTATCCGTTGACTAAGGATCGGGCTAAGCCTTCGGTCCCCTTTGTTGGTAGTTACCGAATTATAGACTTCAGTCTGTCTAATTCGCTTAATTCTGGTTTCAGAAAAATAGCTCTTTTAACCCAGTATAAATCTCTTTCTCTCGAACGGCATATTCTCCAGGGTTGGAGCATATTCCATCCAGAAAGCCATGAATATATAATCTCTCTCCCGGCTCAAGGCCGCGTTAGTGAGCACTGGTATGAAGGGACGGCTGATGCTGTCTTCCAAAATATTTATACCATTCAGCAAGAAAATCCCGATTTTATTTTAATTCTATCCGGCGATCATGTATATCGGAGTGATTACCGTCAGCTTTTAAAATTTTTCTTGGAAAAAGAAGCTGAAGTTATGGTTATGGCTCATACCTGTCCCATTACTGCAGCGAGCCGTTTTGGAATCATTTCCATAGATAATGACTACCGGATTATAGATTTTATAGAGAAACCCAAGAGGCCGAGTCCTTTACCCTGGTCGCCCGATCAGTCTTTAATCTCGATGGGGGTTTATCTTTTTTCTACTCCTGTCCTAATTAAGGCTCTTATCCGGGATGCCAGGAATCCGCGCTCTTCTCATGATTTTGGCCGAGATATCATGCCTGAATTAATTAAGCAAAACAAGGTATATGCTTATGTTTTTGAGGATTACTGGCAGGATATCGGAACGGTTGATGCTTACTGGCAGGCTAACCTGGATTTTCTTACTCCGACTCCGCCGATAAAATTGGCTGACCCAACCTGGCCAATAAGAACATATAAACCTCAATATCCATCATCTTATTTTTCAGGCGGGGAAATAATAAATTCTATTATTGGCTCGGGTTGCCAAATTCTTGGTGGGGTAATTAAAAATTCCATTCTCTCCCCGGGAGTGGTAGTCGAACCGGGGGCTCATATTGAGGACTCTATTATTTTTGAAAAGACCATCATCGGAAAAGAAGCCAGGTTGAAAAGAGCCATTGTCGATAAGCAGGTGATTATCCCGGAGAAATTTTCGGTGGGTTTTGATCTAGAAAAAGACAAAAGTTATTTTAAAGTAAGTCCGGGAGGCATAAGAACTATTCCAAAGGGTTGGAGGCTCGAATGATAGAAAGTTATCACCTGCAACCATTAAACTTTAATCCGGAGACGCCCAAGGAGCTGGTCCTATTATCAATAATTGCCCAGAGCTTTTTCCAGCCTTTTTCGGTTGAAGATAATCTCCTGGTCATTCTGACGGCTTTAACTTCGGGAACCGGAATAGGCTTTAATCGAGCGATGCTTTTTCTCAGTGAAGGTGAAAGATTGAAAGCCACTATGTGGCTCGGGCCTCGATCACCGGAAGAAGCTCAGGCTATCTGGACGATGCTTTCTTCCCCCGGGCTGGGATATGCCGAAGTAGTTGAGCATAACCGGGAATTAATCGCCCGGACAATGGAAAGCCTAAAGCCACAGCTTAAATTACTTAATTACCCTCTGGAAGATGATAATCTTTTGCTGCCGGCTTTAGCTGCTGGAAAGAAAGAAATTATCCTGGTTAAAGAAGCTTTTTCTGAACCACTGGTTGATCGCCATTTCCTTGATTTTGTCCAGGTAGACAGTTTTCTTTGTTTACCGCTTTTAGCCCATAACGAAATAATGGGAGAAATAGTAGTTGATAATGCCATCACCCGGGTGCCTATTAACCAGAGAGATATTGAGTTGGCCAGCCTGTGCGCTTTGTTGGCTGGAAATTATATTTACACCACCAATCTCTATAAAAAGGTAGTAGAAATGGAAAAAATGGCTGCTCTGGGAGAGATGGCTGCCTTCATTTCTCATCAGCTTAGAAATCCGATAGTGGCGATTGGCGGATTTACCCAGCAGCTTCTTAACAATCCTTGCAATCCTGATCGTTGCCATCGAAATCTCGGAATTATCCAGGAAGAAATAAAACATTTAGAAGCCATCATCTATCAGCTATCTCATTTTTTAAAAATAAAGATTAAAGAACTGGTGCCCGTCGATATCCAGCCTATTCTGAAAGGAATTGTTGAGAGGCCGGACATAAAAAATAAAACTCAGGATAAGACAGTTTCTTTACGGATAATGGACAATCCACCTCTAATAATCTGCGATCCAGTTTACTTTGAAGAGGCCATCGTTAACCTGCTGGATAATGCCCTGGACGTAAGTCCCGCTGGCGGAAAAATTTATGTTCGAGCTTGCCAGACCCGCAAAAACTGGCTGACCATCCTGATTAAGGATTCAGGACCTGGCTTAGATGAAAAAGGAAAAGAAAAATTATTCAGTCCATTTTATACCACCAAAGAAAATGGACTGGGCCTGGGTCTATTGTTTGTGAAAAGAGTGATGGAAATGTGTGGAGGAAAAATTGAAGTCCAGAGCAAACCAGGTCACGGAACCATTTTTAAACTTTATTTTAAAGCCCAGGAAAGGAGTGGAATATGAAAAAAATCCTGCTGGTCGAAGATGAAAAATCATTGAGTCTTCTTTATCAGGAAGAATTAGCCAAAGAGGGCTATCAGGTGATCGTAGTCTATGATGCCGATTCAGCCATGGAGAAAGTCCGGTCAGAAGAATTTGATTTAATTATCACTGATATTCGGATGCCGGGCAAAGATGGAATAGAGCTAATCGCCAGCATAATGGGTTCGCGCAAAGATATCCCCATAATTATAAATACCGCTTACCAGAGTTATAAAGATGATTTTATGACCTGGGCGGCCGACGCCTATATTACCAAGTCCTCTTCCCTGGATGAACTTAAGCAAACAATAAAAAAGTTGCTCAAGGAAAATTAATCTTATCAGAGCAAAAAGCTCGGAAGGAAATTATTTATGCCTGAATTAAGAAAAGAGATGCTCACTGGCCGTTGGGTTATAATTTCAATCGAACGAAGCAAAAGACCGGATGATTTTCGAATGTCCGAGACAGGTGAAATAAAAAAAGAGACAGTCACTTTCTGCCCCTTTTGCTCGGGCAATGAAAGCAAAACCCCTCCGGAAATATATTCAATAAGGGAGAATAATTCATTACCGAATCAGCCCGGGTGGAAAATAAGAGTTGTCCCCAATAAATTTCCAGCTCTTCAGCCGGGGCCCACCCCTCCAAAAAAAACCCGGGGGATTTTTCAATGGATGGAAGGAATAGGGGTTCACGAGGTAATCATAGAAACCCCCGAACATGACCTGGAAATGTCCGACCTGCCGCTCGACCACCTGGCTCAGATTATTCAGGTTTATCGCCTGCGGACTCTGAGTATCGAGGAACAGTTTCAATACAAATATGTTCAAATTTTTAAGAATAAAGGAAAAGAAGCCGGAGCTTCTTTATCCCATCCTCATTCTCAAATTATCGCCACTCCCATTGTCCCCAAAAGGATAAAGGAAGAAATATATGGAGCCGAACGCCTATACCGAAATCATTTTCGGGAATGCGCTTTTTGCCGGATGATAAAAGAAGAAATAACTTCAAAAGAAAGGTTGGTCTACCAGAATGAAGGATTCGTAGTGTTGGCTCCATATGCCTCCCGTTTTCCCTTTGAAATGGCTATCTTTCCCCTGGAGCATTCTGCCTTTTTCCCAGATATTTCTGATCGTAGTTCTTTTTATCTGGCCGACGCTTTAAAGCAAGCCCTCTCTCGGCTTAAATATCAATTAGCCAGCCCGTCTTATAACCTGGTTTTCCATCAATCACCCAACCCTCAATTAGCTGAGAAAGCCTGGCCGGGAATTGAAACTTATTTCCACTGGCATGTTGAGATTATGCCGATTCTAACCAAAGTAGCCGGCTTTGAATTAGGTACCGGATTTTATATAAATCCAGTTCCTCCCGAAGTAGCCGCTGAATTTTTAAAGAAAGATCTTCCCGCTTAAAAATTAAGAATTTTTAGATAAAGATTTTTGTATTCAGTTGCCCGCCTTTCCCAGGAAAAATCGCTCTGGAAAGCATTGACCAAAAGTTTTGACCAAAAAGGCTCCTGCTGATAAAAATAAAGGGCCCGGTCGACAGCCGCCACCAGGGAGGAAGGCTGATAATCGGTAAACAGAAAGCCATTTCCAGTCAGGGTAGCAGCCTGAAATTCTTGCACACTGTCCCTGAGACCACCGGTACTTCTAACTATGGGAATCGTCCCATATCTCAGGCTGTACATCTGAGTTAAACCGCAGGGTTCATACCTGGAGGGTATTAAGAAATAATCGCTTCCGGCATAAATTAACCTGGCCAGCCGATCATCAAAGGCTATTTTTAGCCCGAAACGATCTGGATATTTTTTCTTGGCTTCGAGCAATTGGTCCTGAATTTTCTGCTCGCCCGTCCCCAGGATAATTAAATTAATTTTTCTTTTAAAAAGTTCATCGAGACTATCAAGCAACAAATCAAAACCTTTTTGTCCGGCTAACCTGGAAACCATTCCGATTACTGGCTGCCGGGAATTACCAGGAAAATTAAAGGCAGCTAATAATTCTTTTCGGCAGACCGATTTTCCGGTCAAATTTTCCTTAGAATAGTGAGCTGGAAGCGCTGGGTCAGTTTGGGGATTCCATTCTTGATAATCAATACCATTAAGCAGACCAAAGAGCCGCTCTTTTCTTTTTCTTAACACTCCATCTAGCCCATAGCCGAATTCTGGAGTCTGTATTTCCTGGCTGTAGGTAGGGCTGACAGTGCTGATAGCCTCAGAATAGAGCAATCCAGCCTTAAGGAAATTCACCTTCCCATAAAACTCCAGATCTTCAGGATTAAAAAGCGCAGCCGGCAAACCGACCTCTTCCAGGGTTTCTTTCGGAAAAATTCCCTGGTAAGCCAGATTATGAACGGTAAAAAGGGAAGAAGTCTTTTTAAAGAAATCATCACTTCCAGGTAGATGGCGACAGTAGGCAAAAGTTAAAGCCGCTTGCCAGTCATGACCGTGGATCAGGTCTGGCTGAAAATTAAGCAACTTCATCGCCTGAAGACTGGCTAAGCAAAAAAAAGCAAACCTCTGAGCGTTATCTTCATAATCTCCCTGAGGAGTTCCATAGAGGTAATCCCGATTATAATAATAATCATTTTTAATGAGGTAAATTTTAAAACCTTCGGCCTGATATTCAAACAGCGAGAAAATCTTTTCTTTGCCCGGCCAGTTCAGTTCAGACTTTTCCACGATGGGGGAGAGGGGCAAATTTTTCTTTTTAACTTCTTTATAAAAAGGCATCAGAGCAATTATTTCTAACTCTTTGTCCCGACTGAGATATTTGGGTAAAGCTCCTGCTACGTCAGCCAGACCACCGGTCTTGGCCAGCGGGGAGATTTCTGAAGCCACCAAAGAAATTTTTAGTTTTTTCTTTTTTCCCACACTCTCCTCCTTATTTAAACTTCCTCATTGGAAAAAATTATCCTGGGAAAACTTTCGGGAATATGGGAATCATAAACCCCATGGGCCTTTAAAGCCCAACCAATGGAGGGCTCAATTTTTCGGCCGTTGGCCTCTAAGGCTTCAAAGCGGAAGAAATTCATTTTCCAGCTATCTCCATTTTGCGGGGGTAACTGCCGTCCCTGAGCTAGAACTTCCATACCCTTCCAGGGAAAAGCCAGTTCCACAGACCATCCCTGGCTAACGATAGATGAATCATTGAGGGAACCAATAACTTTAACCGCCCACTTTAATCCTGGAAAGTCCCAATCCATAAAAGCCCACCGCCGGCCCCGCGGATGGCGGCCATAACGACTACTGTCCTGGAATCCACCCAGTAAGTCAACTTTTCTTTCAAACAAATTGAATTCTGGGCGGTCAAAAAAACTTCCCGGCTTTAATGCCTCCTGCCAGATATAAAAAACCTCATATATTGTCCCCAGAGCATTGACCTGCAGCTCATAGTAACAATCGGGACCAGCAATAAAAACTTCGACATCATTTTCCAACCAAAGAAATGAATCTCTTTCTTTTAAGCTGGCCTTGACTTCGGGTTCTTCTATCTTGAAAGCTAAATAGAAATTTTCATCATCCCAGAGAGCGGCAATTCGGGTATCAAAAAAGGCTGTTTGACCAGTAACTAAATCTACAAACTGGGGGGACCAAGGAGCTTTTTCCCAAGCTAACTTCGGCCAACGGCCATCAATTTTTATCGGCTGAGAAGTTCTCAAGCATCGGTAGCTCTCAGTCCCAACAGGCTCTCTCAAAAGTTTTCCTGATTTCTTTTCGACCATCATTTTTCATCACCCTCTTTATCTTCTAAACCTAAAGAATAATAATTTGAAAATGGTAATAATTTGATTAAAAATAAATTCACCATAAAGATTTAAATTTTATCTTATCAGCAAATTCTATCTGTGACAATGGCTAACGGATTAAAACTTAATTGAGCCGTTCATAACCAAGGTTGACAAGTAACGCCAGGTGGGACAGAATTAATCAGATGATCGTGGTAGCAGCAGTCATTATCCAAGAAGGCCGGGTGCTTTTGGCTGAACGTCAATCTCCTGAAGGCGGCTGGGAATTCCCTGGCGGCAAAAAGGAGAAAGTTGAATCACCCCAGCTGGCGCTGAAAAGGGAAATTCGGGAAGAACTCGGGCTGGAAATAAGTATAGGCCAGAGACTAACTTCGGTGGATTTTGGAAAAAATTCAGAGAAAAGGCTGATCATTTATTCAGCCAGAATTGAAAGTGGCCACCTGAAGCTAAGCTCCCATCGCCAGATCAAGTGGGTTAAACCAGAAGAAATTATTGATTTTAACCTTTTGCTTCCCGATAGGATATTTATAAATAAAATTGATTTAAAAAAAATAGTAACTGATTTCCGACCGCCAGAAGAAGAGAAACTAATAACCTAAAAAATTTAACGATTAGAGGACAAAGCCCAAAATGCAAACCCCCAAAAACCGACCAACAGCTGAATCGAGGGAAGCGGTTGTTCTTAAACCCGGGCGAGAACAATCGGTCCTAAAAAGGCATCATTGGCTATTTTCAGGCGCCATCCAATCTTACCCGGGAAATATGACTGATGGACAAATATATCCTGTTTTTTCCTCTTCCGGCCAGCTGTTGGGGCAGGCCTATTTTAACCGGCGCTGTTCTCTGGCTGGACGGCTGATAAGTTTTGGCCGACAAGACCCGCTTTTGGCGATAAAAAACAATCTGGTTACTGCCGCTCGCGCGCGTGATAAATTATATCCCCGGGCTGAGTCTGTCCGCTTGGTCAATGGAGAAAGCGATCATCTGCCCGGGCTAATCGTTGACCGTTACGGACCGGGCCTGGTTATTCAGATTTCTACCCTGGGCATGGAAAAACTTAAGCCTTTTTTGCTTGACCAGTTAATGGCTCTTTTCCAGCCCCAATTTATTTACGAAAAATCCAATTCGCCATCAAGAAGAGAAGAAGGACTGGAAGAAACGGAAAAACTTATTTCCGGCTACCTACCCGAACCGATTCAGATTGATGAAAATGATATAAAGTTTAAAATTTATCTTCGGCAAAGTCAGAAAACCGGTTTTTTCCTTGACCAGCGGGAAATGCGCCAATTAGTCAGACAATTAGCTCCAGGACTAAAGGTTCTCGATGGTTTCAGTTATACCGGCGGTTTTGCTCTGGCGGCTTTAAAGGGTGGGGCAGTAAGAGCTGATCTGGTTGACTACTCTGGCTCAGCTCTTCAGACAGCCAAGGAAAACTTAATTCTTAACGGATATTCAGAAAATTCTTTTCGGTTGATCGAAGGGGATATGTTTGATTTTTTGGAGAAAACAAAGCGGCTCGATTATGACCTGGTAATTCTTGATCCACCGGCTTTTGCCAAAAAGAAAGCCGATCAAAAACCAGCTATCAAAGCCTACCGGGAGCTCAATCGCCTGGCTTTAAGCAAAATGCCGAACGGAAGCTTTTTACTAACTTTTTCCTGTTCTTACTATATTAGCCCTGAATTATTTCAAAAAATCATTTTCCAGGCGGCTCTGGAAGCCGGGCGGGAAGCTAAAATTATTCAAAGGCATCGTCAGGCCTTTGACCACCTAGTCAGTATTTTTCATCCGGAAAGCGATTATCTAAAAGGTTTCTTGCTGATGATAAATTGAAAATATTTTTCCCATCTGCCCTAATTTTTTAAATTTATTGCCCGAATAAAATGAATTAAATATAATCAAGTTTAAGGAGAGAACATGGAACTTCAGGAAATTATAAAAAAAACTCACCGTCTGGCCGCGGCCCTGGGCTATGCCATTTTTGGCTTGTTAATTTTTTATCTGGTGATGGAAGAGTTAATCCGAAACCGCTTGCACCCCTTTCTTGGATTTTATCGCTTGGGCAATATACCATTTATACGCTATCTCTTCTATAGCCTGGCAGTGGTTAGCCTGATACTGGCGAGAGTTTTACAGGGAATATTGCTGAAGAAAAAGGCCGGGGATACTCCTTTGGATCTGGTAAACAAGCTGCATCGAACTTCTTTAATCCTGGTAATTCTGAGTGAGCTTCCAGCCCTATTTGGCCTGGCTTTATTCCTGTTGGCCGGATTAAATCTCGATTTTTATGTTCTTCTGGCCGTTTCGGCCATTGTGCTGTTTATCTTCTTTCCTCGACGCCGAGTCTGGGAAGAATGGATTTCAGAAAAGGCTTGAAGGTTGGTTCTAACCTGGCCAAGAGACACCTGGTCGGCTGCCTTCGGTGGTTAAATATTAAAAAGCCCTTGGGCCAAATGGAGCCAGGTGGAAATTTTATTTAAGCGATTCATATTTTTTGATATTAGGAAAGGAAGAACGATGGGGAAAAAAAGGATTTCCCGAAGAAAATTATTTGGGATTATTTTGCTCTGGTTTTTTTTATCCACCACCATTTCGGTCTGGCCTGAAGAGAGAGCAGTCAAATATTTTATAAATGTGGAACTTCTCCCCGAAACTCATCTGATTAAAGCAAACGAAACTTTAAGGTGGACCAACCGGACTCAGGATTATATTCCAGACATTCAGCTTCATCTTTACTGGAATGCTTTTAAAAATGAATTATCCACTGTGGCCAAAGAATCCAGAAATGAAGGCTTATTAAAAAGATACCAGGTAAAAAAGAACGAGGGAGGCTGGATTAAAATAACTTCAATGACTACAGTTGAAGGACAGGATTTGTTGCCCTCCGCTTCCTTTATTGCTCCCGATAAACCAGTTAATCCTGATGATCAGACGGTCTTAAGAGTTTCTCTCCCGAAACCTTTATCTCCTGGAGAAACCATAACCCTGAACCTGGAATTCGAGGCTCAAGTTCCCTCTAATGGCTTGCGAGCTGGATTTTATCGCGATGGTTATTTTATTTCCCAGTGGTTTCCTAAGCCCGGAGTTTATCAGGAAGGGAAGGGCTGGAACTGCCATCAATATCACCTGAATTCAGAATTTTTTGCTGATTTTGCTGATTTCCAGGTAAAAATTACAGTACCAGAAAAGTTTGTGGTGGGAGCTTGTGGAGAAGAAGTGGATCGAAAAGTTAATCAAGCTTTAGGAAAAATAACCTATACTTATATCCAGCAGAATATTCATGATTTTGCCTGGGCAGCTTCACCCCGTTTTTTGAAAGTGGAAAGATTATTCAAAGCTTCGGAAGAGATAACACCGGAAGAATATCAGCAAGTAGCCAATCTGCTGGACCTTAGGCCGGAAGAAATTAAATTACCCGATGTCCGAATGATTCTTTTAATAGAAAAGCAACACCGGAATCAGATCGAGCGCCACTTCCGGGCTCTGCGGGCCGCTCTTAAATATTATGGCCTCTGGTATGGACCGTATCCTTATCGAACGATTACCATGGTAGACCCTCCCTTCAGAACCGGCAGTGGGGGAATGGAATATCCAACTCTGTTTGCCGCTGGTACTTCGGTAATTCTAAGTAAAAATGTCCTTTCTCCCGAAGGAGTAATCATTCACGAATTCGGCCACAATTACTGGTACGGGATTGTGGCTAATAATGAGTTTGAGGAAGCCTGGCTGGACGAAGGGATAAATACCTATTCGACTGGGAAGGTCGCCGCCGTGGCTTATGGCCCAGGGGAATACCCATTGAAGTTTAACGGCTTGCCTCTTAACTGGTTGGTAAAATTCCCTGCGGTTTATGATTGGCAAACAGATAGATTGTTTTCCTCCACAGTAGTTAAACTCGATCCTATAGTCAACTTTTCCTGGGATTTTTTTAATTCTACAAGTTACGCCCTGAATGTTTACCAGAGAGCTTCAACAGCTCTGAATACTCTGGAAAGACTGCTCGGACAAAAAACCATGGCCAAAATTATGAGGACCTTCCAGCAACGTTATCGATTCTGTCATCCTAAAACCGAAGATTTTATCAAGGTAGTTAATGAAGTCTCGGGGCAAAACCTGGACTGGTTTTTCCAAGAGTTTTTCTTCAGCACCAAAGACTTTGATTATGCAATTTCTTCAGTCAAGAGTCAGAAATTGACCGAAAAAATTTCCGGACTCTATGATCAGTCAGGGCAAGATATTCAGCCTGCGGCGCCAGAAAAAGCAGGAAAGACATGGCCAAAATATGAAACCACCATCACCTTAAGACGTTATGGTGAAGCCCGAATTGGCCCCGGAGTAAAAATGAAACTAAAAGTCAAATTTGAAGATGGAAAAGTTGAATGGAGAGAATGGGATGGCCAGAATCGCTGGACTCGATTTACTTTCATAACTCCTACTCCAGTCCAGACCGCCCAGCTTGATCCCGAGCACATCTGGTTGGTCGATAGTAACTTGAGCAACAATAGCTATACCCGACTTGGTCCGCGACAAAAAATCCCCACCACCACTCACGGCTTTTTCTGGCTGGTAGAAAATATGTTATTGACTCTGGGAAGTTTATTTTAAAATGAGGGGAGAAAAATATGCCGATTAAAAGTTATCTTTTCCCAGGAACTAAGAGCGCTCTGATAAAATTCAAGTTGGCTATATATCTCTGGCTGATTATCATAATCCTGGCCCTGGTAGCCGTGGCTCCATTAAATCATTTAGTCAGAGCTAATCTTAGCCACTTATATCTTGGCCAGCCAGCCTTTATTCCTTTTGAACTTCATTTGATTGAAATATTCATCGCTCATCAGGATTTTTTTCAGCCTTATCTTTATTTGCTTCTCATTCTATTTTCACTAACAGCGATTATTTTTATATTTCTGGACGCCGCTTTATTTGGTCGAATGATAACTTCAGAAAGGAAAATAACTTTCAGCGATTTTCTGGCTGATGGGAGTCGCTATTTCTGGTCATTCTTCTTAAGCACCCTTCTTTATCTTCCCATTTTTATATTATTTTTCCTTTTGTCCCGTTTTTTAGCCTTCCCCCTGAATATCTGGGCTGGGAAATCAGTTACCGAATGGCCGGTTATCATCAGCTCGAACCTCAAGTTGCTGTTGTTTATCCTTCTCTGGACAGCTTCCAAGCTAATTTTTGACCTGATAAGAATAATTATAATCAAAGACCAAAAAACCGTGCTTCTGGCCCTGAGGCAGGCTTGGTTCTTCCTGAGCAAGCATTTTTTCTCTTTGTGGGGTTTATATTTGTTGGTCGGGTTAATCTTTGTGTTGATTTCTATAATTTTTCTTTTTATCGGCCGATTGATATCAGCCGAGCACCTTTTCGGCTTGGTCTTAATGATCATTCTGGCTCAAGCTTATATAGTCTTCAGGCTTTTTATCCGGATGGTTTTTATCGGATTTGAAAATAGGTATTATGAAAAGAACAGAATTTAATCAGGAGTAGTCAAAAATGGTTAAAATTCGGTTCTTGGGTGCCGCCGGCCAGGTAACCGGAAGTTGTTATCATTTAACTTGCAATGGCTTTAATTTTCTGGTGGATTGTGGACTTTATCAGGAAAGAGATTTCCAGAACCGGAACTGGGATCCTTTTCCTGCGGACCTCAAAAGCATAGATTATTTGCTCTTAACTCATGCCCATCTGGATCATTCGGGGTTGATTCCCAAAATAGTCAAAGAAGGATTTAAGGGTCAAATTCTCTGTACTCCACCATCGGCCGAGCTTTTGCCAATTGTGCTTTATGATACCGCCAAGCTTCAGGAAGAAGACGCCGCCATTAAAAAGAAAAGGCATGAAAGAGAAGGACGTCAAGGACCATATCCAGAAATTCCTCTTTACACGGAGGAAGATGTCGCCCGAGCGTTGCCTCTGGTTCAAACTGTCGAATATCATCAGAAAATAAGCCTGTCTTCCGGGATTGAGGTCATCTTCCATGATGCCGGTCATATTCTTGGCTCGTCAATTATTGAGCTTCTGATTCAAAATGATGGTCAAACGGAAAGGTTGCTATTTTCTGGAGACCTCGGCCAGTGGAACAAGCCTCTGGTCGGGGACCCGGAAACTTTTAGTCAGGCTGACTATGTGGTGATGGAATCGACTTACGGCGACCGCGAGCACGATCACCCGGAAATGGTGGCCGAGAGACTGGCAGAATATGTGAATATGGCCTTCACTACTGGTGGAAACTTGGTTATCCCGACTTTTGCCATAGAAAGAGCTCAAGAACTTTTATATCACTTAAGCCAATTGGTCAGAAAGGGGGAAATTCCTGAGTTGCCTATCTTTCTGGATAGTCCAATGGCCGTCAGTGTGACCAACGTTTTCACTCATTATCTTAAGTATCTCGATGAAGAAGTCCGCCAGATGATTTCCTCCGGTCAAAATCCTTTTGAATTTCCCGGCTTGCATATGGTTCAGAAACCCGAAGATTCACTGGCTATTGCCAAAATAAAAGGGAGCAGTATCATCATGGCTGGTTCGGGCATGTGTACCGGTGGCCGGATAAAACAGCATTTGATAAATAATATTATGAAACCGGAATCTATCATTCTCATGGTTGGTTACCAGGCCAAGGGAACTCTCGGCCGGCAAATAATCGACGGTCAATCACCGGTCAGAATATATGGCCAGATGTATCCGGTTAAAGCCAGGGTGGAACAGATCCAGGGATTTTCAGCTCACGCTGACCATCGGCAATTAAGATACTGGTTGAGCTTTTTTAAGAACCAACCTAAGAAACTCTTCTTAACCCATGGTGAAAAAGAAGTGATTGACCACTTGGCAACAGAAATCAGAAATGATCTGAAATGGTCGGTAGTCACACCTGAATATCTGGATAATATCACTCTCAGCTAAAAAGGAGGTTATAAATGGATAGCCTATTTTCCCATCTCCAACCAATCAATCGCCGGAAGTTTCTCAGTTTAAGCCTGCAAGGTACTCTAGCTATGGCGGCCACCCCGGCGTTGCTTAAAACGTTGCTGGCCCAAGGGGGAGGAGAGAAACTCCAGATAGATGAGGACATTCTGAAGAAAGCCCTGGCCAGGGCCCTAAAAAGAGGCGGTGATTTGGCTGATATTTATGTAGAAAACCGGGTAACCAGAACTATCATTCTGGAGGAAGGCAAATTCAAAAGCGCTGTCTTTGGGCTCATTCGGGGAGCTGGAATTAGAGTAATTGACGGAAATAAAACCGGTTATGCCTATACTGATGAATTAACCGAGGAGAAAATCTTGAAAGCCGCGGAAGTGGCTTCGTTCATTGCTACTTCGGGAAGGAAGGTAGCTCCGGTTGACCTTAAGGAACAAAAAAGGCCTTCATATATCACGGTAAAAATCCCGCTCCAGGAAGTGGCTGATGCCAAGAGAATGGAGATAATGAAGCGAGCTCACGAGGCCGCTCTGACTTATGATGCCAGAATCAAGATGGCTTCGATTAATTATTATGATGAAATCAGGGACAGGATTATAGCCAATAGCGAGGGAGTTTGGCTCAAAAGTAGCCTGCCGTTAATTTTCTTTATCGTCCAGACCCTGGCCGTTGGAAACAATACCTCCCATATGGGCAGGGAAAGACTCAGCCGACACTCAGGTATAGAGATGTTTGATGAATTAACTCCAGAAAAAGCCGCCCGGGAAGCAGCACGAGAATCAGTAGCCATGCTCGAAGCTAAGGATGCTCCCGCTGGTAAAATGGACGTGGTCATCCAGAATGGCTGGGGAGGTGTCCTGGTGCATGAAGCTGTTGGTCATCCCCTGGAAGCCGATAATATAGCGAAGCAGACTGGAGCCTTTGTTGGCAAATTAGGAAAAAAGGTAGCCGCCGATATCTTCACCATGGTGGATGACGGCAGCCTGCCCAATTTTCGGGGCACCACTGATTTTGACGATGAAGGTACCCAAATGAAGAGAAATGTTTTAATTGAAAATGGCGTCCTGGTCAAATTCATGACCGATATCCTTTCAGCTAAGCAACTTAATTTAGAACGCACCGGGAATGGCCGCCGAGAAAGTTTCCGTTATTATCCCATCCCGCGAATGACCAATACTTTCATAGAAAGAGGTAAGGATAAACCTGAAGATATAGTTGCCTCAACCGAAAATGGGCTTTATGTCCAGAGCCTCAGCGGGGGGAGTGTTGACCCGACCACCGGAGTTTTTAATTTTACCTGCCGCGAGGCTTATCTGATAGAAAACGGCCACAAAACTACTCCAGTCCGGGGAGCCACCCTTATAGGCAACTGCCTGGACATTATTACTAAAATAGATGCTATTGCCAATGACCTTGATTTTGGGCCAGGAATCTGTGGCAAAGGACAAATGGCTGAGGTTACTGTCGGGCAGCCAACCGTCCGAATTCGTGGCATCACCGTCGGCGGAACCAGGCCCAGGGGATAAAGGAGGAAACCATGGATTGGAAAAACATAGCTGAAGAGGTAATAAAGAGTTCTCAGAAAAAGGGAGCTGATCAGGCTGAGGCCTATATTCAGATTAGCAGGCAACTTAGTCTCGAAGTTAGAAATGGAGAAATAGAAAGTGTTGAAGAAGCCAGCACTTATGGCCTTGGGCTTCGAATTATGGTCAATAAAAAACTTGGATTTACCTACCTCAATGATTTCAGGCCAGAAAGTCTGGAACAAGCTATAAGCCGGGCAATAAATTTTGCCCATGTTCTTACCCCGGATGACAATAATGCTCTGCCCGAAGCTTCTGAAATAACTGAGGTTAAGGGACTCTACGATCCCGGTCTGAGCCAGGTACCAATGGATAAAAAAATTTCTCTGCTAAAAGAGGTCGAAAGCCTGGCTCGGAAAGTCCCGGGCATAACCAAGAGTGCCGGAGCCAGTTATGGAGAGGAGGAGAGTGAGATAATTATTGCCAACAGCCTCGGTCTTTTAAAAAGCTATAAATCAACGGCCTGCGGCTATGGAGTTGGGGTAATTTCAGAAAAAGGCGACCAGAAGACCGGTGGCTATGAATCTTGTAATCGCCGTTTTTTTTCTGAATTGAAACCGGCCGCGGAAATAGCTCAAAGGGCTGCTCATAAAGCTCTGGAAATGCTTGACCCTAAGCCGATCAAGACCCAGCGGGCAGCAGTAATTTTTGATCCTGAGGTCGCCTATGCCCTTCTCGGCGGAATAATCCAGGCCATTAATGCCGAAAGTGTTTTGCAGGGCGCCAGTTTCCTGGGAAAAAAGCTGGGCCAGAAAATAGCAAGCGATCTCATCACCATTATTGATGATGGAACGCTGGAAAGGGGCCTGGCCAGCGCTCCGTTTGATGGAGAAGGAGTTCCTACCCAAAAAAGGATAATCGTTGAAAACGGGATTCTCAAAGGATTTTTATATAATACCTACGCCGCTAAGAGAGCCGGAGTTAAAAGCACCGGCAATGCCACCCGGGCTGGTTTTGCCAGTCTGCCCGGCATCGGGCCTCACAATTTTTATATTTTGAGCGGCCGCCATAAGCCTGAAGAAATCATTGCAGCAACAGAAAGGGGAATACTGGTGAAGGAAGTTACCGGATATGGAATTAACCCGGTCAACGGTCATTTCAGTGGTGGAGCCTCTGGATTATGGATAGAACAGGGAAAAATTGTCTTCCCGGTCAAGGGGATAACTATCGCCGGAACGGCTGAAGAAATGCTTAATGGAATTGACCTGCTCGGTAACGACCTGGATTTAAACCGCGGTCAGACCGCGCCGACCTTCCGGATAAAATCGCTGCAAATTGGCGGAGAATAACCAGCCCTTTATTATTGGATCTTTTTTGAGAGTTTAATTTGAATTAGATAAATAATCTGGGCGGGGGATTAACCATTAGCTAATCCTTAAGGCCAAATTCTAAAAAATTTTTTTTAATTTCAGGCCGATTATCTTATAATTAGCGGTAGTTAGAAGTTATCTTTTTAGGAGACCATCTATGTCTAAGGAAGTCTTATTTTTGTTTGAATTAAGCAAGGAAATGGTGATTAAAAATCGACCATCATTCGAACTTAAGAAACGAGGTTTATATTCATTAAAATTAGTGGCAGCATTAATATTGCTTTTAATTTATTCATTATCAGTTAGTTACAGCTATCCGCAGGCTAAGCCGGAAGAAATTTTAAATAAATTCATTACCTGGAGAAATATTGGCCCAGCCGTAATGGGAGGACGGACAGTTGACCTGGAAGCGGTCGAAAAGCAGCCCTATGTCATCTATGCGGCTGTTGGGCCAAGTGGAGCCTGGAAATCAGAGAATAATGGAACTACCTGGTATCCCATTTTTTATAAAGAGGCCACTGTATCGGTTGGGGCCATAGCAGTAGCTCAATCTTCTCCCAACATAATTTGGGTAGGTACTGGAGAAGCTACCTGTCGCAATTCTGTTACTGTTGGAGATGGAGTCTATAAATCTACTGATGGCGGGAAAACCTGGACCAATATGGGCTTAAAAGACACTAAGCATATAAGCCGGATACTCATCAGCCGGGGAGATGCCAATGTAGTCTATGTAGCCGCTATGGGGCACCTCTGGGGACCAAATGCCGAGCGGGGAATTTATAAAACAATAGATGGCGGCAAAACCTGGACCAAAGTTCTTTATATCAATGAAAACACTGGCTTTGCCGACTTGGCGATGGACCCGGATGATTCTCAAATTCTTTATGCCGCGGCTTACGAACACCGCCGCTATCCTTATAAAATGGTCAGCGGTGGCCCAGGAAGCGGAATTTATAAAACTACTGACGGTGGATTAACCTGGAAAAAACTTTCTAAGGATCTCCCGGAAGGCCTTATGGGAAGAATTGGGTTGGCGGTTGCCCGAACAAAGCCGGGAGTGGTTTATGCTCTTATAGAACATCAGGACCCGGGCATCTGGCGGTCTGAGGATTATGGTGAAACCTGGAAAAGAACAGCCGAGGCCAAAACTTATAAAACCGTGAATAACCGTCCCTTTTATTACAGCCGGATATATGTTAACCCTCAAGACGACAGAACTATTTATGTTCAATCAACCGGACTTTATGTCTCTAACGATATGGGCCAAAAGTTTAAAAGCATAGGGGGAGGCATCCACCCTGATCATCATGCTTTATGGATTGATCCGGCTAATCTACTACATTTAATAGATGGCAACGATGGGGGAATTGATATTACCTATGACGGGGGGAAAACCTGGCTTCCGATAACCAGCCTTGATTCGGCCGAAGTTTATCAGGTGGGCTTTGATTTTGGTCTTCCTTATAAAGTTTATTGCGGATTGCAAGACAACGGCTGCTGGGGTGGCCCCTCGAATTCCCTTGATAGCCGGGGCATCTTAAACGAGCACTGGGTGTCGATAACAGGAGGAGACGGTTTTTTTATTAGGCCTGATCCCCAGGAAAATTTCATCGTTTATAGCAATTCTCAAAATAATGGCTTGGGCAAAACGGACTTAAGACATGGCTTAACCAAAGATATAAGGCCAGAAGCTCCTCTTAATGAGCTGCCTTATCGATTCAACTGGAATGCTCCCATAATGATTTCACCTCACGACCATAAAACCATATACTGCGGTGGGAACTTCCTTTTCAAGTCCATCGACGGAGGCTATTCCTGGGAAAAAATAAGTCCAGATTTAACCACCAATGATAAGCTTAGAGAAGTTGATGGCGTAGGGCCCATTACGATGGAAAATAGCGGGGCTGAAGTAAATTGTACAATTACGGCTATTGCCGAATCTCCAGTAAGACCCGGGGTTTTATGGTGTGGGACAGATGATGGTAACCTTCAGATTTCTCAAGATGGGGGCCGGAACTGGACAAATGTCATCAAAAACATTCCCGGGCTTCCAGCAAATTCCTGGTGTTCGCGAATTGAGGCTTCACATTTTGATCCGGGCACGGCCTATGTATCTTTTGATAATCATCGCCGTGATGACTATATCCCTTATTTATATAAAACAACAGATTTTGGGAAAACCTGGAAATCTATTAAAAATAACCTTCCAGACTTTGGTTGGGTCCACGTTATTAGAGAGCATCCTTCTAGTAAAAATTTACTATTTGTAGGAACAGAGTTCGGAATATATGCATCTCTTGACTCTGGGTTAAGTTGGATAAATATAAAAGGCATTAATTTGCCAACAGTTTCAGTAAATGATATCGCTATACATCCAAGGGAAAATGACCTTATAATTGGGACCCATGGTCGAGGCATCTGGATCCTTGATGATATTGGCTTTATATCTGAACTAAATTCTAAGATTATTGATTCAGATTTTTATCTCTTTAATATTCAACCTGCTTTTAATCTCTTAATGGCTAATAGGGGAGAGGCTTTTAGCACTCCACCTTTCGCTGGCAAAAATCCAGCCTCTGGGGCTAAAATTACTTATTTTATAAAAAAGGACCTCAGTGGAGATATAAGGATAAAGATATTAGATGCCCAGAAGAAAACAATTATAGAACTTCCTCTAAATAAAAAAGCTGGGATTAACCGTACCTATTGGAATTTACAATTTATTCCCGAAGCCAGTGATGGGAAAAAATATCCGCTGGCTGGTCAGTTAACAGCTATGTGCTACGTAACCCCGGGCGACTATCAGGTAGCCATAAAAATTGGAGAAAACGAATTTAGCCAGCCACTTAAAGTAAATCCAGACCCGCGTTTTGAAATAAACTCTGAAGCTATAAAAAAACAATATCCACTGATTGGAGACCTGACTAAAGTAAATTATTTATATGCCAGAGCCATAACCGCTACTAAAAACATAAACCGGGACTTAGAATCGATTAAGACTGAAATAAATAAAATCACTGATCAAAAAACTAAAGAAGAGATTATAAATCGACTAAATGCTTTCCAAAATAATTTCGAGGCCGTAAGCCAGCCTTTTAATACCGAAGGTACTCTGGCCGGACTTTCAATTCCATATGAACAGTTCCTTAGAGGACCGCTAAATATGAGATTAATCTCTCTTCAGCAATCTATTAGTTCCTATCCTGGCGAACCGACCCTTTCAGAGACCCAGCAGGTGAAAGAGATTTCAGATTATATACTCACTTCAATTGAAAAACTGAATAATTTTCTTCAAAAAGACCTGATAGAAGTTAATCAATTTCTAGAAAAATATGGGCTGAGTAAGATAAAAAAAGCTGAACCAATTAAGCCGGATATAAAATAGCGATTTGAAATATGTAATTTATTTATAATCAATTAGTTAGCATAATGTCGGCCGGCCGACAATTTTTCTAATAATTAATAAATTATATCTTGTTTTTTTATTTTATTTTCTGTATAAATAATTCTATTAAGGTTTTTATTGACTTAGTGGAGGGAATCTTGGTTATAGCTGTTACTAATCAAAAAGGCGGAGTGGGGAAAACCACCACCTGTATCAATATCTCAGCGGCTTTAGCCTTTATGGGACACAAGGTTCTTTTAGTTGATATGGATCCTCAAGCTCATAGTACCATTTCAATAGTAAATAACCCCGGAACGTATACTAATTCTCTTTTTGATGTGCTTATGGACAAAAATACGAAGATACAAGAGATAATTGCTAAATCAAATGTTCCTGGACTTGATGTGGCTATATCAAAAATTTCTATGGCTAAGCTTGAGCCTGCTTTAATCGGGGAATTTGATGGCCACTATCGTCTTAGAGACGCTCTTAATCCGGTAAAAGATAATTATGATTTTATATTAATAGATACGCCGCCAACTCTCGGACTTATTACTTTAAATGCTTTGGTGGCCGCTAGTCATATTTTAATACCAATTCAATCTTCTTATCTTTGCTTAGAAGGCACAGATGATTTGCTAGAAACTATCGATAAAGTAAAAAGAATTGCCAATCCAGATCTTGAAATTCTTGGAGTGATAATAACCCTTCATGATAAAAGGACGAATATATCTAAGGATGTAGTTGACAGAATAATAGAAGTATTTGGCGATAAAGTATTTAAGACTTATATTTCCAAAAGTGTTAAATTAGAAGAAAGCCCGGCCTACAAAGAAAGCATATTTACTTTTGCTCCTGATTCGATAGGAGCAATTCAATATAAACAAATTGCTGAGGAGTTGTTAGAACGTGCAAAAAACTAAAAAATCAGGTCTTCCTGAGAGCTTGGGTATGCGGCATGATCCGCATTTTGTCGAATTATTAGCTACAAAAACTTCAGCTCCAAGGGTTAGACTTATTTCTATAGATCGAATCGACCCTAATCCAAGGCAAGCTAGAAACGAATTAGGCAATTTACAAGAGCTAATGGAATCAATAAAATCAAAAGGAGTCTTGGAGCCTATCTTGGTCAGACCTAAAGGAGACCGATTTGAGATTATCGCTGGCGAAAGGCGTTATTTGGCTTCTAAAAACATTGGCCTAAAAGAAATACCCTGTATAGAAATGAACGTAGAAGACCAAGAAGCTATGGAAATTTCATTAATTGAAAATTTACAAAGAAAAGACCTTGATATTTTTGAAGAGGCCGATGGACTTAAGGCTCTTATGACTCTTTATGGCTATAGCCACCAACAAATTGCCGAAAAAATCGGAAAGGCTAGGTCAACCATCACGGAAATTATTTCTATTTCCAGAATTCCAGAAAGTCTAAGAATTAAGCTTAAAGAAGCTGGTATTAATAGCCGCAGTACCATTATTGAAATTTCAAAAATTGAAAATCTCGAAAATATGTCTAAATTAGTTGATAAAATTATAGAAAATCGCTTGACCAGAACAGATACTCGCGACCTAACTAAACTTTTTAAAGAAAAGGAATCAGCAAATGAGAAAATAAAACCAAAATTTTTTGTATTTAATTATATCCCGAAAGACAATAAATCCTATAAATTAAGAATAGAATTTAAAAAACAAGTTGTTTCTAGACAAGAACTAATAAATATACTAGAAGAAATTATCGAAAACCTAAGGAAAGAAGCTGCGGCTACTAAAGATATTGATAAAGCCTAAGGTTAATAAATATTTATATTCTCGTATCTAGATATTAGTTTACATAATATAACTTATGCGACACAATATTCAACTAATTATTATCTCTTTTATTATCAATTAGATATAATATTGTTGAAAATGTGGATATCTTTAGCGCCCTATTTTTGGGCAACTGTGGAAAATTTTTATCTCAACATTAAAATATTATAAATATCCATCTGGCTCTGTACTTCTAAGAAATTATTAATATTTTTAGTATTTTTAGTTTTCAAAAATTTCTCCAGAAGCAGTGCCGCAGCTTTTACCTCATTAAACTGGCTTAGAATTTTTGCTCTTTTAGGATAAATGATAGTTTTGATTCACAGGCAGATAGCAGCGACTCCAATTTTTTCAGGGCTTTCCTGATGACTGTATCCATAAAAGGTTGTAAGAACCTTTACCATATGTTATGTTATATCCATCCTGGATACCATCTCTTAGCCTAAAAGGATAAACAACTTGATTTTATTGTTTCCTTTATTTTTTAGGCCATTTAAAAAATTAATATCTTATATGGCGAGAGAATTTCTTTT
>PNJE01000008.1 GCA_002877915.1 Candidatus Aminicenantota bacterium | reverse complement strand
CCGCCGTGGGCATTGGCGGAGACCCGATTATTGGTCTAAAATTTGTCGATCTACTACAGATGTTTAAAGAAGATTCCCAGACCGAAGCAGTGGTCCTGATAGGCGAAATTGGAGGAACAGCCGAAGAGGAAGCCGCCGATTATATCAAGAAAACAAACTATCCCAAGCCGGTTTTCGCTTATATTGCTGGACTTACTGCCCCCTCGGGGAAAAGACTCGGTCATGCTGGAGCGATTATCGAAGGAAAACAAGGGACGGCAGCCGAGAAATTGGAAAAATTAGCCGGAGCTTCGGTAAGAATTATCGACAATCCAGCTCGTATCGGACAGACCGTGTCTCAAGTGATAAAAACCAGCACCTAAGAAATTATTAAAAGAATAGTCCTTCAAACCTAAGCCGCCATTAGTGAGATAAATCAAGAGCCCAACTTATTAGAGCGCCTCCTTTCTTAAAAACAGCTTAATCAAACTAGCCTAAGGCATCGAGAAAAAATCACCACTCTTTTCCCCTGCTGACTGAGGATTTTAATAAATATTTTATTGAAATCAAAAGCCTTTCTATGAAAATATAGAAGGGTTAATTCTTTTGATAGAATTTTATATTTTAATATTCACTGGAGAAAAAAGTGAAAAACCGGAAAGTCCCTTTTCTTAAATTATCCTTATTATTGGGGTTAATCATAATCGGAGCGACGATTATCTTCAGCCACTGTTCGCTCAAGGAAAAAGCTTCGGTCACTGTAAAGAAAGAAACAATCCTCACCTACCCCTTTTCTGACCCCGACCCCATCCCAGTTTTTGGCCGCTCTTCGCTGTGGGGCTCAGGGGCAAAAATATATCCCTACTTCGTCTACAATGGTTTCAGCTTCAATTCTCAACCAAAAGAATGGGCCGTGGTCAGGCTTAAAAACAAGTACTTAGAAGTTTCCATTCTCCCGGAAGTTGGGGGAAAAGTCTGGGGAGCCAAAAATCTAAAAACGGGCCGCGAATTTATTTATACTAACAAGGTAATTAAATTCAGGGAAATTGCCCTGCGCGGTCCCTGGACCTCGGGTGGAATAGAATTTAATTTTGGAATAATCGGACACAGTCCTTCTACCGCTACCCCGGTCGATTATTATGTAAGTGAAAATTCAGACGGCCGCATTTCTTGCACCATCGGCAACTACGACTGGCCTTCACGAACCCGCTGGCAGGTCACCATTACTGTCTTCCCCGATAAGGCTTATTTTGAAACCAGAGCTCGCTGGACAAATCCCAGCCCTTTCCACCAGTCCTACTACGCCTGGATGAATGCGGCCATACCAGCCTCCCCAGACCTTCGCTATATCGTTCCCGGTAAATATCATATCGGCCATGATTATTCTGTTCCTCTGGAAAGCTGGCCGGTAGATTCTTCCGGACGGGACCTTTCCTGGTATAAGAATAACGATTTTGATGGTTCCAAGAGCTATTTCGTAGTGGGAGCCTACGATAACTTTTTTGGAGCCTACTACCAAAATTCAGATTCTGGCTATGGCCATTGGGCCCTTTATCCTGATATCCCGGGCAAAAAAATCTGGATTTGGGACCTCAGCCGGGCTGGGGAAATCTGGGTTGATCTCTTGACCGATAGTGACGGCCAGTATAGCGAACCCCAGGCCGGCCGTCTTTTAAACCAATCTGATCACGGCTCTTTTCCCCCGGCGGCTTCTGACCTCTGGAAAGAAATCTGGTTCTCCTATCAGGGCATCGGCCAGATGGTCGGCGCCCAGCCGTCGGTCGTCTTGAGTTTATATATGAAAAATAATTCATATATACTCGGACTTTATGCTCTGGAAAAGATTAAAGATAGGCTGGTGGTTAAAGAAGGCCAGAAAGAAATTTTGAGCCAGAGGCTTAATCTGGAACCAGCTCAAACAAAATTACTGGACTTGGGTCGTTTATCCGAACCAGGAAATCTATCAATTTACTTAGGAAATAAAATCATTCACCAGACCAATTCTCAGGCTAAGGAATTAAAAAGGCCTTTTAATTTTCACCGCCCAGCTGGTAACTCGCCTGAAGACCTATATTTAGCTGGGCAGACGCTGGAAAATGAACGCGATTATAGCGGCGCTCTGGAGAAATATATAGCCTGTCTTCGACAGGAGCCGAACCATCTCCGGGCTTTGAATCGGGTAGCCGAAATATATTTTCGACGGGGCGAATATTATAGAGCCTTTGATTCTGCCCGCCGGGCTCTCGAAATTTCAATGTACGATCCTGATTCTAACTTCCTTTATGGAATCGCGGCCAGAAAGCTTAACCAGACAACTGAGGCCAAGGAATCCCTCGGCTGGGCTGCTCGCTCACCGGCTTTTGCTGTTCCGGCCTACTTACAATTGGCTCAGATTGCTCTCGGGGAAAATGATTATTCTCTGGGGGAAGAATATGCTCGCCGGGCAATCAGATTTGACCAGGAAAACCCACTCCCTTATGAATTGCTGGCTACGGTTTTGCGCCTTCAAGGCCAGAAAGAAAAAGCCAGGAAAGTTTGCCAGAAAATTCTCGAACTTGATCCCCTGGACCATATCGCTCGCTATGAATTATACCTTCTGCAGCCTTCACCTGAAAATTTAAAAAGCTTTGAAGCCTTTGTCCGAAATGAATTCCCTGAAGAAACATTTATGGAGATAGCCCTCCACTATCTTGATATCGGAAAGACTGAAAACGCTCATCAGCTATTTGAACTGGCTTCAAAAAACCTAGAAGCTTTAGTCTGGTTGGCTTATCTCGATAAAAATTCTAACCCGGACGTCAGCCACGAATACTTAGAAAAAGCGGCCGCGGCTTCGCCCTATCTGGTGTTCCCTTTCCGAGAAGAATCTTTACCTGTTTTGACCTGGGCTTCTCAAAAAATGCCTGATAACTGGAAATTCCGCTATTATCTTGGGCTCATTTATTGGCACCTGGGAAGGTTAGAAGAAGCTCGAGAAATGTTTAAATCGCTGGATTCGGCTGATTACTATCCTGTTTTCATCGCCCGGGCTTATTTAAATCCAGAAAATCAGGAACAATCTTATCTGGACCTAAAAAAAGCCAGGTCTCTCAGCCCGGAGGCCTGGAGGCCATGGCATCATCTCATTAACTTTGAGCTAAGGCAGGTATTTAATGATTCGGCTTTAAGTGATAGCCTCCAGGCCCTTGAAAAGTTCCCCGAAAATATCTACATCCAGTCCGACACGGTTAAGGCGCTCCTGGCTAGTGGCCAATTCCTCAAAGCGGCTGAACTCCTCGATAAAATGAGAGTTCTGCCTTACGAGGGAGCCAGCGAAGTTCATAGCCTTTATCTCCGTGTCCATCTGCATTTAGCTCTAAAATATCTCCAGCAAAAGGATTGGAACCGAGCCCTTGCGGAAATCATCCTTTCTCGAGAATATCCCGAAAGCTTAGGCACAGGACGACCTTTTGATCCAGACCAGAGAATCCAAGATTATCTGGAAGCTATTTGCTATGAACACTTAGGCGAGACGGACAAAGCCAAACAAAAGTATGTCGAAATAATAAACTACACTGAAAAATTTCCGGATGGTCCTTATGCCTATTTCGGGGCTCTGGCGCTGGAAAAATGCGGCCAGAAGGAAAAAGCCTTTAAAATTAAAAAAGGAACAAAACCGCCAGAAGAATTTGCCCGGCAAATTGCCCAGCTTGATTATTAAGATAGGCCCTCTCGCCTTTTGAATAAATTATCAGGAGGCACTTTAAATTTTTTTCAGCCAGTTTATATTAATATGACCAGTTTTCAAAATCTATCAAAGGCCAGGAAGCCGGTTCTTCGAGGCGATAAATTGCAAAATAATCCTTAATTTCGGGCACTAACCTGAACTTAAAATAACGAATCAACCCATATTCTGATTGAGGTTCTAATAAGCACGGTATCAGGTTGGCGGCTGGCTGGAGACAAGAGACAAAAAAATCGCCTTTTTTAAATAGCGCTTTTATCTTCTCCGGCTGAACCTCAATTCTTTCGGGAGCCAAATAATCAGCCGAAGCAGGAACAATATCTGTAATTTTATAGGCCACTACCTCGACCGAAGCGTCTTTTTCCAGCATCTGAACCTTGATTCCATGCTGAAGCAATAACTCAACTATCTCCAGCCGACCAGAAGGAATAAGGTAACCAGACGGCCTTCTTACCGTTAGTCTTGATTCCACTAAAGGAAACCAGTTTTTCTCAACCCGGGTAACTATTTTCTGATTAGCTGGCCCCCGATAAGGAATTAGATCCTGAGAATATAAATAATCACCCGCCTTTTTATCAACTTTTAAAATTCCCCTGATTGGAGTAGGAATTACTTCAAAAGCCTTAAGAACAATTTCTGATTGCTGGGGATCGCGGACATACTCCATTCGAAGATGAACTGGGTCATCGGCGGCTCGCGCCGCTGCTCTTTTTATCAGCTGAGTCCTCAATTGATGAACAATCCTGGTAATCTCTTCCGGTCTTTCGGATACAGTCTCAATCAGGGCTCTAATTCCGGCATACTGCCAATTAGTTCTGGCCTCAAGAGTTTCGAGATCATGCCGGGAGGCTCCCTCCTGGATAAAGGACAGGGTTTCATAAATCCCCAAGCTATTTCGGCCATCATTCAAATCGGTAGTACTATAGCGAAGCATGATTTCCTTATTTGCTGGCTGGGTAATTCTCGCCCCAGAAGAAGTATCCAGACCTAAGGTTTCGCTGACTAAGTATTCATGAAAAGTGATATTTTTCTTTTCTAATTTCTTCTCGATTTCCTTTAGGATGACATCTCTTGAATAATCCTGCAATGACCGATTAATATTCAGGTTAGAAACGCAGCCAATAGAAACCCGGTAATAATCGTCTCCTTTTTCATGGACATCTATGGTCACTTCCGGTTGATAAAGATTAAATACATGGTGGATAGCCCGAGTACTTTCCCCTTCAAGTTTTACGTGGTCTCGGTTGAGGTCCAGATCAATTTCATTCTCTCGGACATCAAAAAAATTGCCATAAGGGTTGGCCTGGGGAATAATTAGAAGGTTGACCTTTTTAAGCAGTGGCTGAAGATTGGCATTGGCTGCCTCTCCGATTAGCTTGAGAGCTGCTTCCTTGCCCGATTGCTCATTCCCATGTTGAGAAGCCACCACCAGAATTGTCGGTTTATCCCGGTTCAATTCATTTGGTTCCAGTCTTCCTTCATCAGTTAGAACGACCAGAAAAAGTTCTCTGCTGGGATAATTATCAACTTCTCTCGTGCGACCAATAGTCTTAATTTTAACCTGCTTAGAAGTGGACTGAGCTAAGGACAGAAACCTGACGATATCTTCATACTGAGTATATCGCCGATACTGAGTCTCCTCCGCCGGGGTCTTTATCCTGGGAGAAGCTGAAAATAAAAATGAGTTCAGAATAAGGCCCCAAATAAGACTTGAAATCAAAAAATATAATTTTCGGCTTAAGTTCATTTTCCTTCCTTCTCCTTTTCTATCTTTAAAAAAAAATTTCTATTTTCTTCAGCCTTAAAACTTTTCTGTCATTCTTCTCATTAAACTCTGGCCATTCTAATTCTAATCCATCAACAGGAATCCATCTCTTTTTAACTTTTTTCTTTTTTCTTAAGAATTTCAGGATCAAGCTTTAAGGTAAGAATGACCATCTCGGCATTGCGCAGGACTTTTATCTTAACTTCATCTCCCCATTTAAAACCAGCCAGAGTCATCCGCAGATCATTAATTTCTGATGTTTCTTTTCCGTTTAAAGATAAAATCACATCACCTTTTTGAAAGCCGGCTTCCCTGGCCAGTGGTTCAGTGGGATTAGCAGCCACAACTAAATTGGTCAGTCCTTCCACTTTTTTAAGATTAAGGCTAACTTCTGGGTAGGTCGGGTATGGCTTTTGCTTGACCCCATACAGGTAATTGGCCAGCCCCCGTGATACTTTTACCTTGGAATTTTCTGCTACCTGGAGGCCGATGATAGTGGAAAAAGGTTGGCGGCTTTTTTGCCAGGCTCTAAAATTAAGCCCGAGGTTATAGAGCATGTGCCCCGAGCCAGCGAGCACTACGACTCGCCGACCAGTGGCTT
>PNJE01000142.1 GCA_002877915.1 Candidatus Aminicenantota bacterium | reverse complement strand
CCGCCGTTATGGCTGATTGGTTAGGAGGAATTAAGTATAATCAGGATAAAATAAATGAAGCCTGGCGTCTGGTTCTTGGAGCCCAATTTCATGATATTTTGCCCGGGACCAGTATTCCCAGAGCTTATGAATTTTCCTGGAATGATGAAGTTCTGGCGGCCAACCAATTCGGTCAGGTTCTTAATGAAGCCGCTGGAGCTGTCTGCCAGGCGCTGGATACCAAGGTCTCTGGCGTTCCAGTAGTTGTTTATAATTCCCTGAATTTCGAGCGGGAAGATATTGCTGAGGCTAAAATTGAATTTCCCCAGGTGGTTAAAAATTGCCGGGTTTTCGATTCCACCGGCGTTGAAGTTCCTTCTCAGGTAATTCAAGTAGATGGGAAAAAAGTAAAAATAATTTTCCTGGCAAAGGTTCCCTCCCTGGGGTTCAGTGCTTTTGACGTCAGGCCGTCGGCTGAACCCTGCCGCTTAAATACTGGACTCAAGGTTTCAGGTAGCTCCTTAGAAAACAACCGCTATTTAGTTAAGATCAATCGGGAGGGAGATGTTTCCAGTATATTTGACCTGAAAGAAAAGCGCGAGCTGCTGGCATCTCCGATTCGCCTTTCTTTTCAGCATGAAAAGCCCCAACAATGGCCCGCCTGGAACATGGACTGGGAAGACCGGATGAAGCCCCCGGTGGGCTATGTAGAAGCTCCAGCTAAAATAACCATTTTGGAAAATGGCCCAGCCCGAGTTGCCCTTAAAATTGAGCGCGAGTCCAGGCATTCGAAATTTGTCCAGATTGTCAGGTTGGCGGCTGGAGCAGCCGAGGACCGGTTAGAATTTCAGAATTATATCGACTGGGCCACCCCGGAGTCATCTCTAAAAGCTGCTTTTCCTCTGACTGTTTCTAACCCCTTGGCCACCTATAATTGGGGAGTCGGCACTATTCAAAGAGGAAATAATGATCCAAAGAAGTTTGAAGTTCCCTCTCATCTGTGGTTTGATCTGACAGATAAAAGCGGAGCTTATGGAGTTTCTGTTCTCGAAGATTGCAAGTATGGTTCGGACAAGCCGAGTGACAATATCATCCGTTTGACCCTTCTGTATACTCCGGGAGTTCGCACTTGGCCAAAAGAACAGGCTTATCAGGATTTTGGCAAACACGAAGTCTTATTTGCTCTTTACGGGCACAAAAATGATTGGCGAGCGGGCAATACTAATCAGCAAGCGTTGAGATTGAACCAGCCACTCATTTCATTTCAAACTGTACCTCACAGTGGCAGCTTGGGTAAGAGCTTTTCTTTTGTTAAAGTGAGCCCTGATAATCTGGAAATCTCGGCACTTAAAAAGGCTGAAAATTCGGATGAGATAATTGTCCGGCTGGTGGAAACCAAGGGTCAGGAGATTAAAAAGGCTACTTTGAGCTTTCCCGGTATGATAATGGCAGCCAGGGAAGTGAATGGAGTTGAAGATGAAGTCGGGCCAGCCCAAGTAAAAAACGGCCAGCTCATCTTTAATATGAATCCATACAGCCTTAAGACTTTTGCCCTGAAGTTAGCGCCGCCTAAAAGCCAGGTCCTGAAGCCGGTTTCAGTAGTAGTTGATCTACCCTATAATGTCGATGTTTTCAGTTATGATGGCCATCAATCTGACGGTTCTTTTGATTCTGAAGGACGTTCTTATCCAGCTGAGCTGCTTAGGGATAGTCTCACTGTTGATAGCCTGAATTTCAAATTAGGGCCAACAACAGATGGAGCGAAAAATGCAGTCGCCTGCGAGGGACAGACAATCAAATTGCCAGAAGGAAAATTTAATCGTCTTTATATCCTGGCCGCTGCTTCTGAAGAAAATCAAAAGGGGATATTCAAGGTGGGTGATAAACAAATAGAAATTCCGGTGGCCTTTTGGTCAGGGTTTATTGGCCAGTGGGATGATCGGCTTTGGGCGGAAGGTCCGGCGGCTAAAATCGATTTTGATGGCGAGCCTTTTACTTATATTGGAGTAGCCCCGGGTTATACCAAACAGGACGAAGTGGCTTTCTTTACAACTCATATCCACAATAGAACCGAAGGTAATGAGCCATATGTTTATGGATATATGTTTAAATATGCCCTTGACTTACCGGCAGAAGCTAAGGAGATTATCCTGCCCAATAATCCAGCCATAAAAATCCTGGCTATGACTGTGGCTCAGAATGAAAATGATAATACCAGGGCGGCAGTAAATCTATTTGATGTCCTTAAGCGGGAGGCGAAGGATTATGAAAGATTTGCAGTAGTGCCGGCGCCGGTCATTGCCCCCTCAACGGCTCATGTAAGCCCCGAAAAGCCAGCTACCGTAGTTATTCAGGATTCTCTCGAAGGAGCCGAAATTCATTACACCCTTGACGGCAGTGAGCCAAATGAAAAGTCTCCAGTTTATACCGAACCTCTGGTAATTAGTACTACCACAGTAATTAAGGCTATTGCTTATCATCCAGTCAGGCTGAAGAGTCCCGTAACCACTGCTTTCTTCAGCCAATCTTATCCGATAAAAGATATAATTTATTTTAATCCCCCAGCCCCAGAGCGGACTGGAGCCAAAGAAGAAAAAACTTTAATTGATTTAGTTAGGGCCACGCCCGAAATAGGAGATCCAGCCTGGCAGGGTTTCGAAAAAAATAATCTCGAGGTAGTTCTTGATCTGGGCGAAAAAAAGAATGTTTATGATCTGGCCCTCGGCTGCTTAGAAAACAATAACAACCGGGTATTTCTCCCGGTGGCAGTAAAAATTGAAGTTTCTACCGATGGAAAAAATTTTGAGACGATAGTTGATGAAACCAGACCCCGGCCGGAAAAACCGCAGAGCCCGGGAATAAGGACTTTATCTTATAGTTTAAAAGGAAGAGAAGCTCGCTATATAAGGGTAACGGCAGTTAATATCAGAACTGTTCCTGTGGGATTCCGTTATGCTGGCCAGAATGCCTGGATGATGTTTGATGAAATTTATGTGCGCTAAACCTGAAAAAGCCGGCTGATAATGGCAATAAAACCCAGAAATTTACTGGGAGGTTAAAATTTCCGGTCAAAGGAAGTTTTATCGTCCTTGGGCGATAGATTCTGATACATTTGCTCCAGGTCTTCTAACCATAATCCTGGTTGCGCTTCAGAGGGCATCCGCCAGTCACTTCGGGGAGACAGACTGACAGAACCGATCTTTGGGCCCTCGGGCAGGCAGGTCCTTTTAAATTGATTCGAGAAAAACCTAAGCAGGAAACTCTTAAACCAGTGATAGAGCTCATCAAGAGTATAATTTCTGTCAAACAATCCTTTTCTTCTTACCTGATCGGCTAAAAAAAGTATCTTACCGGGTTTCATTCCAAAGCGAATGAAGGGATAAAGAAAGAAATCAGCCAGTTCGACCGGCCCAATGATATCTTCAGTTTTTTGGACGATTATTTCTTTATCAGGCGGTAACAATTCGGGGCTGATGGGAGTCATAAGAATGTCTTCCAAACAATTCTTAACTGGTGAACCGGCTGGTTCTTCGTCGGCGATCCATTTTATCAGGAAACGGACCAGAGTTTTTGGCACAGAAACGTTCACATGGTAATGGGAAATATGGTCCCCGGCGAAGGTGCTCCAGCCTAAGGCTACTTCGGTTAAGTCTCCGGTTCCCAGCATGATAGCCTCAAGTTCATTGGCTTTATTAAAAAGAAAGGCAGTGCGATAGCGGGCCTGGACATTCTCGAAGGTGATATCTTGCCTGCCACTGTGATTCAGATCTTTTAGCTGCGACCGGCAGGTTCTAGTAATGTTAACTTCTTTGAAGCTGATGCCGAGAGCTTTACTTAATTTAATGGCATTAGATTTCGTCCTTTTGGAGGTGCCAAAACCGGGCAGGGTAAAGGCATGGACATTGGTCCTGGGATAACCTAAAAAATCCATAGTTTTGACGGCGACTAATAAAGCCAGAGTAGAATCCAGTCCGCCAGAAGTTCCTATAACCACATGTTTGATTTTAGCTCCAGTTAATTTTTGAGCTAAAGCGGCTATTTGCATCGAGATGATTTCCTGGCATCTTTCAGCCCGTTTGGATGGGTCGGCCGGAACGAAAGGGTGCGCCTCCAGCAGGCGTTTCAGTTCGGTCGCGGGTAAATCATCGATTTCTGTCTCTATTATTCTGAAGCCTGAAGCCCGCCGAGCTGAATCTTGGAAGCTGCCGCTAATCCTGCGGTCAAAAGACAATTTTTCAATATCAACATCAGCTATCAAAAGCTGCGTCTCTTTTTCTAAACGTTTTGATTCTCCCAGAAGAAGGCCGTTTTCAGCTACTATGGCCTGGCCGCCAAAAATCATATCATTTGAGGACTCACCCAGAGTGCTGGAAACATAGCAATAGGCAGCCAGACAACGACCGGATTCTGAAAGGACCATTGTCCGGCGCCAGTCAGCTTTACCCAGAATCTCGTTGCTGGCCGAAAGATTAAAGAGGAGAGTAGCTCCGGCTAGAGATTGATATTCATGGGGAGATAAAGGTACCCAGAGATCTTCGCAGATTTCCACGCCCAGCAGGGCTAAAGGAAAATTTTTTATCCTGAATAAAAGATCTGTCCCAAAAGGAATAGTGTCCTTGTTAAACTCTATGAATTTAGCTTGGGAATCAACGCCAGAAGCAAACCAGCGGGGGTCGTAAAATTCCTTATAGTTGGGAAGATAGGTTTTGGGTATTATACCCAGCAAACGGCCATTTTTGATGACTACGGCTGTGTTGAAAATTTTCTGCTCAGCAGAAAGTGGCATCCCCAGGATAAGCAGGGGAGAGCCGGAAGAGGTTTCAGCCAGAATTACGTCCAGGCTTTTCCTGGCTTTTTCTAAAAGAGCTTGATGCTGGACAAGATCCCCTAAGGTATAACCGGTTAAGGACATTTCTGGAAAGCTTAATATCTGAACTCCTTTTTTTCTGGCTTGTCGGATTAAATCAAGAATTGAAGATAAGTTATAATCAATGTCCGTCACCCGAAGTTGAGGGACAGCGGTCCCAATCCGGATATAACCTAAATCCTTAGTTAACTTAATCTCGGATTCCAAGGTCTTTCCTCCAGCCTTTTTATCATTAATTTCTGCCTTTATTTTAACACAAGAAAATGGTGGTGATGGTAAAATAAAAAATAAATATAAAGGGGAGACCTTTTAATTAAATAGACCTCAGGGTTTTAAAGAAGCCCGGTTCTATCTTTTTGGGATTATAATTTGTGAATTAATTAAGAGATTCAAATGAATTGAGGCTCTCAAGAAGGCTGGCTTGATTTCAGCAACCGGTGATAAATATTCTCGACCTGGGTAAAAGCCGCAGCCAGATAATCATTCAAAAGCTTCTGAGCAGCTATTTTGTTTCGAGCATAAAGTTTTCGAAACTTGTTTTCAAAATTGGTTTGGCCGGTCAGGTATTTTTTTTCTACCGGCGACAGATCTTTCTTAACCACCTGGATCATTTGACCATAATTGGCTTCAACCAGGTTTCCAAAGAGTTGCACCTTGGTGCTGAGTAGCCTGTCTTTGACGGTAGCCAGTTCTTTTGGCTCAAAATGCTGCTGGTAGAAAAGCTCGTAATCGTGGGTGGTAGGACCATAGCCGGCACCTTCTGGCAAAGCTTCTACTCCGTAATAGATTGGCAGATACACCGTAGTATCAGGCTTGCCAAAAGCCAGCCAAACCAAGGTGGAGATGGGTTCAGGCTTTTTATTATTCAGACAGGCGATAAAAGAATTAATGGTCGAAGAAGTGCAGATGGTGCGAAATTTAGTTTTATTCGGGCTGCCCTGCTGGTAGCCTTTAGTCGCCTCATATGGTGTTCCTTCATAATGGTCGCGCAGCAAACTCATGAGCATTTCCGGAGTAACTTTCTTGGCCGGCTTAAAGGAAAAGGGAAAATCGGCCGTAATTTCCCATTTTTGTCCGCTAAGCCAGCTTACTCCACGCCACATCCGCAGGGTGTTGCCGTCGAATACTGGCTCGCGGTTAGAAGGACGGTTAAAGACTTTTTTGAAAATGAAGGATCCGTCGCGCGTCTCATCGTACCAGCCATTTTTCTTGGCATAGTCTATGATGTCTGAGCTTCCCATAAAATTA
>PNJE01000085.1 GCA_002877915.1 Candidatus Aminicenantota bacterium | reverse complement strand
GAAACTGCGGCTGAAAAACGCAGTTTTCCATCCTTGAATCCATTAGGGCACAATGTCCACATTATGGTCGATTTAGCCATCTTTTTCCTCCATTTCAAACAAACGCTTCGCAGTAATCGAGCCAGTCCTTTTCTTCCATCAAATCGCTAAACCGCGGGGCCGGCGAGTGTCCGAATTCTCTTTCGACTTTTAGAGTAACCTTAGTGCTAAAGAAAACGATTTTAATCTTAACCGTCAGCGAGGCCTGTCCCCAGACCCGATTGCCAGCTTCCTCGTAAGTCAACGACAGGTAGAACTCCGCACAGATACTGATTAGACCGAGGACATCCAGTTCACCGGTGCAGCGGACATAACCAGTGATAGTCAAAGCTTTGTCTTCGTACTTGAAGTAAATACCGGCCATAAGCGTGACGCCACCGCTGGCCACGCCAAGATTCATAGCAAAACTTCCTCCGAACTCGAGGGCACCTTCTACCAGTTTGATTCCGTTTGGTTGGAGCACGATGGCAAAAAAACCACCGCCACCAAACATGGCCACGGTCACCAGGAAGGGATTATTTTTCTCGTTGAAGGCAAAGCGCAAAGAAACGGGGTCGCCAGTAAAGGGCAGGGAGATTTCTCCCTTAAATTGCAGGTTCTGCAAGGTAAACACACCAAAAGCTACATCGGGAATGGATAGGGCATAACCCAACTTAGCTCCGCTGGCGTCGACCTTGACAATGGGCTGGCCGCTGAGCCCGCTATCAGCATCGCTAAAGCCTCCAGGCAGGGGAATTTTATCAAGTAACTCTTTAATAAACTTCAAGGGGCCCTGGAAATCGATGGAAGCAATTTTGGGGTCAACGTCGGTCTTTTTGCCCTTTTCAGCTATGAAAGTAAACTTAGAGAATTTTACCAGGATAAAAGTGGTAATGCCTTTTATGAGGTCAAGGGTAAAATCGGTAAGTTCCCCTTTTACTTTGTAAGTTGCTTCTTTACCGTTGAAGTAGACAATGTTTTCCACATTTAAGGTCAGGGTGGATTTTTGTCCGTCACGCTCAGCTATAAAAATCAAGACATCATGAATCGTCGGGGTCCAGGTAAGCAAAGTTTTGACACCGGCTGGCGTCTTGTTGTCGGCTTCATAAACCTGCTCGTTTTTGATGGTCAGAGCCTTTCCAGCATTGTCCGAGCTGGTGAAATCATTGACTTCATCAATAACATCCTGAAGAAGGAGACCACCGAGAATCTTAGCCTGCTTGGAAAGAAATTGCTTTGGATTAAACCTGCCGGAAATAATATCATCAAGAGCCTGCTTAGCTGCATCGGTGTCAGGTTCAGCCGATGGGCCGGAACTGGTTTTTTCTTGTGATTCTCCGGGACCTGAATCAAGACCAGCGCCTACTGGGCCAAGGATTCGAGAAAGCCCGACGATAGAAAAGCTGGGTGTGGCTATACCGCCCGACTTTTCTGCTTGACCTCCAGCAGCGAAATCCAGGAGTGGCGGGTTAAGAACCTGGAAAATTAATTCACCCTTGTTTCCAGAAGGGTTGTGCCCATTCTTGATGTATGCGTCAGCCAACCTTACTTGAGTGCTGTCGAAGCCGACCAGGTTTTTAAGCGCCGGAATGGCAATGGCTGCTTCTTCCAGAGCCGGGAAGCACATCGGCTGGTCTTGCATTTCGAAAGCTTCAGCCGAAGAATTAGGGCCAGCTTCCACCAGTTTCCAGATGATTGATTCGGTTTCAAAGGTGGCATCGCCCTTCTTTTTTTCCGGAGTGAAAGCGACGCTCTGTCCAAGAAGAGGAGAACTTCTTCGCTCAATCGGGGTTAAAGATTTTGAATTATAAACTCCGATGACCTGGCCAAGAGTGGCCTTGTTAAAAGCGTAGCCACTTTCAATGAAAGCCATCGGCATGCTGAATTCAAGTTCGTGGCCTTCCTGGTCCACAGCAATAGCATGAAATTTGAAATCTTCCCCGCCGACCATCGGCCAGAAAGCTTGCTCGCCGGAATCTGACAATAGCAGGGGTTTTTCTGGCAGGTCAAGGGCTGGTGTTTTGGAAGTAGTAAGGTGCACAAGTTTGAACGGAATTTCCCGGCCTTCGTTCAATTGGAATGGGGCGGGAAAAACCCGGTCAGGGTCTCGAATGAGAATATATTTCTTCTGGAAAAGATAGGCAATGTTTTGCCCGTCTTTAGCTCGGTAAAATTTTCGTTCGGTTTCTTTAATAAGCGCTGCTCGGTGACCGAAAGGGAGGAGATAACCTTTGTTAACGACCTTAACATAATGGTCACGACCCATAGTGGCTAAGTGCCGCCAGGTAATCACGGATAATGGGGCTGGGGGGCTCCAGTTGCCCACTGAATCCAGCCAGGCTCCAAGCGGGCTCAGAATCATTCGGTTAATCTTAACGGGTTTTGGTTCATAAGCGGTATTATCCGGATTTTTAAGGGTGAAGTTGCTGCTCAAATGAACAATCTGGTGGCGGTCATTGGGATCAAGAGAAAGGCGCGGACGAGATTTATGCTCGGGGTCAGGTCCGACGAGATTATTAACATCAACATCAGGCGACCAGACGGCTCGGACGGCCAGCAGAGGATGGTCGGATTCAGCTACCGAACCATCAGGATTGAGGGCAGCCAGTCGGGTGTGCCAGAGTTCAGTCCATCCGGCGGAGGAAGTAGCCCCGGCGGTATGCAGCCAGATATTGTGGGCGTTGGGCGACAGGATAAGCCGATAGGGCATCTCGATGGCCGTCTGGAATTTTTCAGGAGGCGCGGGCTTGAGCATGGGCTTAATTGCCTGACCCGTTTGAGCAAATTTATTCTGTTTTAGGGATAAGTTCTGGGTCGAGGTGCCAAGGGCTTTTAAAAGTGACTTGGTAGCGCTCGCTGGTGCTTTTGGGGTAGGTTTTACTGGCGAAACTGGAGCTGGGCCAGTTGATGGTGGCAGGGCAACTGGCACAAGGCTTGGCTGGTAGAGGTGCCAGGAAAGAAGAGATTCTAAGGTCAGGGGTATCTCTTTGATTTCATCCGGAATCTGGAAGGCTAAGCGGCTTGGCCCAGAAATCCTGGAGAAAACTGGCGGCGGTTTGGGCGTCTCAGATTCAGCAGGTGTGCTGGCCTCGTAAAAGGCTTCTTCAGCGATGCTTTGTGACGGGAAGTGAACTATCATGTAGGCCGGTTGAGAAAGATTTTCTCTTACCAAGTGCGGTTGTGGGAGGTTAACTTGCTTTAAGTTTATGAATTCAAAATCTAAGTAAAGTAGGTCATCAGGTCTCAAAGCCTTAATCAAAAGGCCGGACTGGGGTAGAACAACTTGTTTCTGAGGCAGGATGTTTTTCTGAATCTGTCTAAGTTGACCGGCGAAGGGAGTTACCCCGGCAATTCCCACGTAAGATAAGAACTTTCTTCTAGTAAGCTGGCCAGTTTTTTTGACCTTTTCCTCTTCCTTTTTGCCCTTAGAATCAGAATCAGGCATAGATTAACTCCTTTCAAAAAGGGGTCATTTCTGCGGCCTTGGTGCGGTGAGTTCCACCCAGGGGTGGCTAAGTAGAAAATTTATCATTTTGCCCTTATGAAATAACCCTTGCTGGCTTTATATTTATTTTGGTGATAAAAGTCAAGAAAAATAATAAGTGGGAATGAAATCTTCTTTTCAATTAAAGGGTATGAATTACCCCTCAGAAAAATGGCTTAATTTTTAATTTATAGGTTTATTTTAATTATAAAGCGCTATAAAAATGCTCTCCCGAAGAGAGAATTATTCCAAAATTTAGCCTCAAATTTTAAGTTAAGTGAACTATTTATTCTCTTTTTGTATTATTAGCGATAGAGGCAAGAGCTCTGACCTGTTCGGCGAAAAATCGAAAACCGACTTTTATAAAAAAACTATGACTGGCATAAGAATAATCGAGAAAATGCCTGTCCCTGGAGTACGTACAGGTCCTGACCAGGCTCATGAAGTATTTCGGGGCTTTTAGGCTCTTCAGGTAAAGTTAAGAGCAACCAGCAGGCTTCGCCAATCGGAAAATGAAAATATTAGAAAATTGGGAAGTGAGTTTTATGTCCCGATTTTAGGTCCCGTTTTAATCATATTCAGACCAGGGTTTAATTTTTAAGTCATCGAGCCTGCGGGCGCGCAGGGCGGCGACGAAAGCTTCGGCTAACTGCAGGTTGGTGATGACCGGGAGGCCCAGGTCAATGGCTAAGCGGCGCATCCGGTAATCGGAATCAAACTCGGCTGGTTTTCCGGTATGCGGAATGGAAATCAGAAAATCTATTTTTTTCTCTACCAGGAAATCTCTGAGGTTCGGCTGGCGAGGCTGGTGAATTTTGTAAAGCATCTGAGTTTGAAGACCGTGGCGCTTCAGGAATTTTGAAGTGCCTTCGGTGGCATAAATGGTCAGTCCAGTCTTGGCCAGTTCCTTGGCTGCGGCCAAAAATTTCTGCTTGTTTTCTTCACCGCCAAGGCTTATCATAATTGACTTTTCTGGAAGTTTATACCCAGCGGCCAGCATGGCTTTGAGTAAAGCTTCATGAGCATCATCCCCGAGGCAGGCTACCTCACCGGTCGAAGCCATTTCTACACCGAGCCTGGGGTCGGCCCCTTTTAGCCTGGAAAAAGAAAACTGTGGCGCTTTAACTCCGACATAATTCAACTCAAAGATTGACCGGCTGTTGCTCACCGGCAGCCCGAGCATCGCTCTTACCGCCAGCTCGATAAATGGAAGGCGCGAGACCTTAGAAACAAAAGGAAGTGAGCGCGAGGCTCTTAAGTTACATTCAATAACCTTGAGCTCGTTATCTTTTGCCAGAAGCTGCAGGTTAAATGGGCCAGTTATTTTAAGTGCCCTGGCGATTTTTTCTCCGATGATACGCACCCGCCTGATGGTTTCAATGTAAAGTTTTTGCGGCGGCACCACCATGGTGGCATCGCCCGAATGAACGCCGGCGTTTTCAATGTGTTCAATGATGGCTGAAGCTACTATTTTGCCCTTGCTGGCTACGGCTTCGAGCTCTATTTCTTTCGCCCCGACAATGAACTTGGAAATGACCACTGGATGTTCAGGAGAAACCAAGGAGGCTTTTTTCAAGTATTGTTCAAGATAATTCTCTTCAAAGACCAGGCTCATAGCCGCGCCGCTCAGGACGTATGATGGCCTGATGATAACCGGATAGCCAACTTCATTGCAGAATTTTATGGCCTCATCCAGACTGGTCACTTCTTTCCACGGCGGCTGGTCTATACCGAGTTCATCCAGAAGCTTTGAGAATTTATGGCGATCTTCAGCGCGATCTATGCTTTCGGGTGAAGTCCCCAGCACCCTCATCCCAGCTTGGTGGAGTTTCAAAGCGAGGTTGTTAGGCACCTGGCCACCCATTGAAATAATGACTCCGGCTGGCTTTTCTTTCTCGTAAATATCAAGCACCCGCTCGAGGCTCAATTCATCAAAGTACAACCGGTCGCACATATCATAATCAGTGGACACAGTTTCCGGGTTGTAGTTGACCATGATCGTCTGAAAGCCGAGTTTTCTTAGAGTCAGAACAGTGTTTACTCCGCACCAGTCAAACTCGACCGAAGAACCGATGCTGTAGGGGCCGGAACCGAGCACCATTATTTTCTTTTGCGAAGGTCGGAACCGGACGTCATCTTCTGCGCCGCAGTAGGTGAGGTAAAGATAGTTGGTTTTGGCCGGGTATTCGGCAGCTAAGGTATCTATCTGCTTGACGGCAGGTGTTAGCTTTAATTTTTTCCTTTTTTCGCGAACCTCTGACTCGGTGGCTTGAATGAAAATAGCAATTTGTTTATCGGAGAAACCTTTTTTCTTGGCCTCTTTAAGAATTTCAAGCGGCAAGTTTTCGAGAGAAAATTGTCTTATCTTTTTCTCCAACTCAACCAGCCCTTTCATCTTATGGAGAAACCACGGGTCAATTTTCGTCAGGCTGGCCGCTTTTTCCACTGACCAGCCTTTTTTAAAGGCTTCGGCTATGCCGAACAAGCGTTCATCAGTAGGATAAGCCAGTTCTTTTTCCAGGTTTTTAAATGAATAATTTTCATTGCCAACCAAGCCATACATTCCGACCTGGAGCATTCTTATGGCCTTCTGTAGAGCTTCTTCGAAGCTT
>PNJE01000014.1 GCA_002877915.1 Candidatus Aminicenantota bacterium | reverse complement strand
TTTAGGCCCCGGCTTCCTTTTATTTTTAATGGAAATAGAAAAAAGAATTATCATCTTGAGTGGTATTTATTTATATTTGTAATATAAAATAATAGTTAAGGAGGACAGGTCGAACATGAAAACACTATCCTTAGGCTCCGGCATTAAGCAGGTATTAAATTGCCAGAATGAAATATTAAAGCTAATGATTATAAATCTTCTCATAGCCATCTTTTCTTTCAGTCCAGCTTTAGCTACCACTTTTCAGTTTTCCCTAGCTCACAATTCTACCAATAATATATTTCAATCCTACCAGCCTGTTTCTGATCAGATTACCACGGCTGGCTTGAGTTTCGGAGGCGATTCGTCGTCCGTGACTCTTTATGGAAACCTCGATCTGAATTACTTGTACCGATATTCGGAATTGAGCTCATTTGATGGCAAGCTCGGAGCTGATTATTTAGTTCCAATCGGACAGAAAAGTGCCTTTTATTTTGCCCTAGAAGGCGAAGCGGTTATATTCCGCTCGCTTTATGATTATTTTAATAATGGGGCCGGCCGTTTCATCGCCAATTTCAAAGGCTATCTCAGTGGGTCAACTATTTTCAGAATCGATACTATCAGTCAATATAAAAACTATAAATATGGCATTTTTGATAATCTATCTGAAAACGTGTCCATGTCCTTGAACCAATATTTTACCAGCCGGACCACAATTAAAATTGAGGCTAATTACGGTTATAAATATTACCTTCACCCAGGACTTATTTCCACTACCGGAACAACTTCTACCACTGCCTTAGCCAGCTCTGGCACTGATTATCTGGGTTCTTATTCATCATTCGAGAACCTTTCGTCACTTGGAGCTATTAATGAAATAATGAATCAGGGCTCAATAATAGCTTCTTCTATGGGCCAACAAGGAATGGGCCGCGGTAATCCTAAAGATAATTATAAAAATGGTGGGAAATATAGTATAAGCGGAGTGCCTTATCAAACTGTTTATTATACAGGAGGGAAAAGCATCCAGATAATGGCCCTCAGCGGTTTGATATCCCAGGGATTGGGCGATCATTTAGAGGCAAGCTTCAGCGGGACCAAACAATGGTATTTGAAAGGAGAAAACCCATTTTCTTCCAGCGACGAGATTTTCATGGTAGAAAATCCAACTTATGACCAGTTCAGCTGGCAGGGCTATGCCTTAAAAGCTAAATTAGCGGCTGAACTTTCGGACAAGCTCCATAGTGAATTCCAGTATGATTATTTTTCCAAAGAATTTCCTGGAATAACCAGTCTTGACCTGAGCGGCAATAGCTTGGGGATTACTCGTCAGGACACCAGGCATCAATTCACCGCTAGCTTAGAACTCAACCTTTCTCGGGTTTCCTTCTTTGTCAACTATTATTATATAAAAAATTCTTCAAACGATCCCTGGTATACCTGGAATGGAAGTATCATCAGCGGCGGCCTGACCTGGAGCTTGGGCTCTTCAAAATGAATTAAAAATTAACCGGAGACTATAAATGAGAAAAAAAAATAAAGTAAAAAGAAGAAAGGAAATTAAAAAAGAGAAATGGCTAAAAATAAATACAGTTAGTATTTGGAAGTCTTTTGCCAATTTTATTGTCATCCCAGCGATGGTTCTTTTATTTCTTTTCGTCAATTCGCTTCCGGCTCAAAGAATTGCTCCAGCTCCAGACAATCACTATTCAGAACAGGCTATTAAAAATCAATCTTATTTTTATAATGTTGACCGGGAGGTGACCATCGAAGGCCAGATTGAAGATTTTAAATTTGAATCCCGCTACGAAGGCAAGGGTTATTTTTTAATCCTGATGGTCAAGGATAAGAATTCCGGCCAGGTTCTGGAAGTAGAAACCGCCCCGGCTTCTTTTTTCAATATCGACATTCATAAAGGCGAAAAAATTCGCCTGGTAGGCTCAATCGCCGAAGACCAGAAGCAGAATAAAAAGTTAGTCCTGGCCCGGGAAATAAAAATAAACAACCAGACGATTGTACTTAGAGACCGCCGAGGGTTCCCCACCTGGGGCCAACAAGGAAGAAAGAAGGGCCCGACTGGTTGATTTATTCATTTTTTAAGCCTCGATAGACATTCCTTTATTCCCATTTCTTGCGACCTTCAAGAGGACGAATTTCTCCAGGTGGCTCTGGAAGAATATCCCGGAAGGCCCCTGATAAATTCAGCCAAGGCTAAAGAAGAAAATTTAAGAAGTCGATTAAATCTTCTTCGCCGCCATGGGGGCTTGCTTATCGTTCTGGCCATGGAAGAAGAAATCCCAGAAACAGCCGAGCAGAGAATCAAAGTGATAGAAAAGGCCCTGAGTTTAATTAAAGAAGCCGGTTTCAATCCAGACAGGATCTTTTTTGACCCGCTGGTTCTGCCATTTGGAGCCAGAAACGACTAACAGGTGACCATTGAAACTATCAAGTTGTTCAATCGACTTGGTCTTAAATCTATTATCGGCCTTTCCAACCTGAGCTTTGGATGGCCAGAAAGAGAAAAAATTAATGCCGCTTTTCTCTGCCTTGGCATCCAAGCTGGGCTTAAGGGAGCCATATTGAACGCGTCAGAGCCAACCACCATGAAGGTGCTTTCCGGCGCTCTAACCCTTGAAAGAATAGAAAAGAAAAAGTTTGAACCAATGAGCCCAAATTCTCTCATTAATTTTCTGCTCAAGGGAAAGAAAGCTGATATTGTCCTGAAAGAATGCTTAAAAATCAGACCTGATTTACTGGGGCTTTCAGCGATGATCACTACGACCGTCGGCCGCATAAAGGAAATAGCTGACCAGTTGCGGGCCAATGGTTTGGATTTACCCATTTTGGCCGGAGGAGCTTCCATGAACCGGCTTCTAGCCGAAAAATTTAGGGTCCATTATGCCCAGGAAGCCATATTTTTACCATGGGTAAAGGGACGGCCACCAGAGCTTTGCTGAAAGCGTTATATGGATAAGCCATCTGGATAAAAAGGTTAGAACCCATAGTTTGAAATTTATTCTCCACTAAACTAAAATCGAACTATGGAAGCTCTTAGAATTTACACCGAAAAGCCTTATCATCTTCAAGGCGAAGTAACAATCAGTGGAGCCAAAAACGCTGTCTTACCAGCCATCGCCGCCTCTCTTCTAACGGCAGAAAAAGTTCAGCTGACCAATGTTCCAATGGTTAAAGACGTCCAGACAATGCTGACCTTAATGAAAAAGCTGGGAGCAGAATATGATTTGAATGACAAAACTTTAAATATCCAGGTCAAGGTGGTTCGGTCTCCAGAAGCTCCTTATAAATTAGTTCGAGCGATGAGAGCTTCGATTCTGGTTCTGGGACCACTTTTGGCCAGAAAGGGAAAAGCCATTGTGGCTCTCCCTGGTGGCTGCGCTATAGGTTCGCGTCCGGTTGACCTCCATATCAGCGGCTTACAAAAGCTGGGGGCAGAAATCTCTATTGAACATGGTTATATCATTGCCGAAGCCCGAAGACTTAAGGGAGCAGAAATAGAATTTGAAAAGAAAACCGTTACCGGGACTGAAAATCTGGTGATGGCTGCTTGCCTGGCCAGAGGAGAAACTGTGCTCAAAAATTGCGCCTTAGAGCCAGAGGTTTCTGATTTATGCCAATTGCTGGTTAAAATGGGAGCTGTAATTGATGGTATCGGGGAGGAAACTATCAGAATAAAAGGGGTCAAAGAGCTTGGCCCGGCCGAACACCAAATAATTCCCGATCGAATAGAAGCTGGAACTTTCTTGGTTGCCTCAGCCCTTACCGCCGGGAATCTGATTCTTCGAGGAGTGGAACCAGCTCACCTGGAAGCCATAATCAACAAGCTGCTCATTTCTGGAGCAAAAATCGAAAAGCTTGACCGCAATTCTTTAAGAATAATCGGCGGGGAAGAAATAAAACCTCAGGACATTGTGACCGCCCCTTACCCTGGATTTCCTACTGATATGCAAGCTCAATTTATGGTTCTGATGACCCAGGCTAATGGTACTTCTATTATCACCGAAACTATTTTTGACCGGCGTTTTGCTCATGCCAATGAATTAATCAGGCTCGGAGCTAATATAGAAATTCAGGGTGATAAGGCAATTATCAAGGGAAAGACTCCGCTTTCGGGAGCCGAGGTAATGGCTACAGACCTCAGGGCTTCCGCCTGCCTGGTTCTAGCTGGTTTGGTAGCCAGCGGGCAGACGACCATAAACGATATCGAACATTTAGACCGTGGCTATGAAAAAATCGAAGAGAAACTTCGGGCTCTCGGGGTAAAAATAGAGCGGCTCGAAAATAATAATAATAATAATTTAGGAGTAAAAAAATGAGCAACTGCCTTTTCTGCCAGATTGCCAGAAAAGAAATACCGGCCAAGATAGTTTATGAAGATGAAGAAATAATTGCTTTCGACGACATCAGGCCTCAGGCCCCTGTTCATACTCTTATAATTCCCAGAGAACATATCTCCACTTTGAAAGAAGTATCAGAAGAACAATCCGCCCTGTTAGGAAGGATTTTATTAAAGGCCAGAGCTATTGCGGCTCAGAAAGGAATTGACCAGAGCGGTTTTAGACTTGTCTTAAACACTGGGCCGGACTCCGGGCAAGAAATTTTTCATCTTCATTTTCACCTTCTGGGGGGCCGCCGCTTGGGCTGGCCGCCAGGATAACCCGGGTGATTCCAAATGGCTGGCCTAATTTCATTTTTAAATTCGATGGCGCGGTAGATGGCTTACCTTATTGACGGAAATAATTTGATGGGTCAAAGTGATCCCTATTTCAAATATGACCTGAGCAGCCGGAATCATCTCGTCGCCAGGCTCCTTATTTTCCAGAAAACCACCAGGAAAAGGATTTTTTTAGTTTTTGACGGCAAGCCTCCGAGTGACGATCATCTTCTCCGGTTAAATCCGAAGTTTCTGGTGCTTTTTCCCCAGCCGGGGCAATCGGCAGATGAGCTAATTGAAGACCTGTTGACCCAAAAAAGAGACCGGCGTTATTTTAAAGTCGTTAGTTCTGATCGTGGGGTTAGAGAAATCGCCCGGGCAAAAGGAGCAGATTCTATTTCTTCTCAGGAATTTTTGAAAGAGCTCAAAGAGATTTTAAAAAAAGGGCGTCAGGAAAGGGAACTGAAAAAGGAAATAGAAGATTCAACCCCATTAGAACTTTCCCTCTGGGATGAACTTCTGTCCAGAAAATGAAAAAAACAATAAAAAGCTTTTCTATCATTGGAGCGGGAAGGGTTGGCCTTAATCTGGCCGCCGCCTTGGTCCAAAAAGGCTTTATCCTGAAAAAAGTATCCGATCGATTTTATTCCAGAGCCCGGAAAGCCGTGAAGATAATCGGTCAGGGGCAGGCGACTAAAAGTAATCTATTGGCGGCGACTTCTGCTGAAATCATTTTGATATCAGTCCCCGACTGTCAACTCACTGAAGTAGCTGAAGAAATTTCCATCCTCGATTATCCGGGCAAATTCGTCTTTCATACCAGCGGCGCTTTTTCTTCGAGCGTGTTGAAGCCTCTATCAAAAAAGGGAGCCAGGGTGGCTTCTCTTCATCCCATTCAGACATTCGCCTTGACTGAGCCTGATCCCCGGATTTTCAAAGGAATCTTTTTTGGTCTGGAAGGTGACCAGGAGGCTATTCAGCTGGGTGCTATCATGGCGAAAAAGCTATCTGGGCAGGTTCTCTTGATTTCAGCCGAAAATAAACCGGCCTATCATCTGGCTTGTTCTATCGCTTCTAATTTTCTGATAATTCTTCTAAATGAAGTTAAAAATCTGTTCAGCCCTCTGGGAATTAATGAAGAATTAACTCTTGAAATCATCACGCCATTGATTAACGAAACTTTACATAATGTTAAAAAACTTGGCTTCGAAGCCAGCTTGACGGGTCCAATAATTAGAGGAGATTTAGAAACGGTAAAAAGACATTTAGCGGTTACCCACGATCAGGCTGCCCTTGATCGAATATACCGGGCGATGGCTCTGGAGGCCTTAAGCCTGGCAAAAAGAAGGGGACTTCCGGAAGATAAAATCAAAGCATTGAGGCAGTTGCTGGCACATAAATAACTTCTTCCTCCAGAGTAAAACCGCTTTTCTTTCTTACTCTTTCCTTGAGCTCGGCAGCAAGGGTCAATACGTCCCGGGCACTGGCTCCCCCAAGATTAATTATAAAGTTGCAATGACCTGAGAAAACAGCCGCTGCCCCGACCCTTAAATCCCGAGCCCC
>PNJE01000106.1 GCA_002877915.1 Candidatus Aminicenantota bacterium | reverse complement strand
GGGGTCGGACCTATGGAGCCGGGCGATCGCATTGATGTTCAAATAGAGGGAATCGGAACGCTTTCTAATATCGTTAAAAAATAAAAATAAGGAGGTCGAATGAAACTATTTCTGGATACTGCCAATCTTCAAGAAATAAAAGACGTGGTTAGCTGGGGTATACTGGACGGAGTTACTACCAATCCTACTCTATGTTCCAAGGAGAATATTCCTTTTGAAGACCTGGTTAAGCAAATCTGTCGCCTGGTTCCTGGTCCGGTAAGTGTGGAATGCGTTTCTACCAAAGCGGAAGATATTGTGGCAGAGGCCAGGAAGCTTTCTCTCCTGGCTCCTAACGTGGTTATTAAAATACCAATCAACATTGAAGGGTTAAAAGCTACCAAGATTCTTTCGGCTGAAGGAATAAAGGTAAATATGACCTTAATTTTTTCTCCTTCTCAGGCGCTACTGGCAGCTAAAGCTGGAGCGGCTTATGTCAGCCCGTTTATCGGCCGGCTGGACGATATCTCGCATCATGGAATGGAGTTAGTAGAGGAAATTGTAACTATCTTTGAAAATTATAATCTGGAAGCCGAAGTAATAGTGGCCAGCGTCCGCCATCCAGGTCATGTGGTGGAAGCGGCTTTGCTCGGGGCCCATATTACCACCATGCCCTATTCAGTTATGGAGAAACTGGTCAGGCATCCCTTGACTGATATTGGGATTGAAAGATTTCTTCAGGATTGGCAGAAGGTCACTCATAAATAGATTCTTTATTCCCGATTCCAGATTTGACTGGCGGAGAAGATGAACTTTTTAAAAAAGAGAAAAGCCTGGCTCATTATCTTTTTGCTTCTGGTTTTCCTATATGCAGGTTTTTACCTGGCGAAAGGCTTTTTTCTTAAAGAGCTGAGCAAAAAGTTAAACCAGAATTTTGAAATTTCTGGATTAAAGTTAACCACTTTGCCACCCCGCCTGATTGTTTATAACCTCAAGTTAAAATCGGAAAACCCCGAATTTTCCGCTGACCGATTGGAGATAGAACTTCCTTTCTTCTCGATTTTTAAAAAAGAAAAGCCGGTAACGGTTCAAGTTGAACATCCGGTTTTTATTTATACCAGTAAAAAAAATAAAGGAAAATCTGCTCCAGCCAGCCCGCTGGATTTATCAATTAAGCTTCCCTTTGTTATTGCCAGCGGCTATGTGAGAAATGGTAGTTTCTCTATTGATTCAGCCGAGGGCTTTTATGATTTACAACAGGTTTCAGCCTTTTTCGGGTTAAATCTTTCCAGGCTAAATTTATTTTTAAAATCTGGCCAGGCAAAGATCAGGCCATTTTCTTCAGCTGAATCCCTGGAAGGTGAGCTGGAAGCGGTGATTACTTCCCGGGGAAGAACCATTAATTTTAATCGGGTTATTATCCAGGGCCAGAATTCAGCGGTTCGAGTAGAAGGAAAATGGTTAAGGCAGAAAAATCCTCAGGTCGATTTAAAAGCTAATTTTAATTTAAGTAACAAGTTAATTATGAGTTCCTTCGATCTGCCATTCGAATGGGAGGGAAAAACTTCAGGAGAAGCTTTTATCACCAATGAGGGTGGACATCTGAAGGTTAAGGTAGATTATGTGACTAAGGATTTCCGCTTCAACCAGGTTTATCTGGGAACAGCGGAGGGACAGGTGGAGGTGGAAAAAGACCGAGGTGGCCAGGTGGTAGCTGAAATAAAGAATCCACCAAAACCGGTTGAAAAAGTCATTATAAATTTTGGAGGCGGACGAGTATCAGGCCAAATATCAGGGTTCCATCTGGATTCAATAATGAAGTATGTTTCTGTTCCCTGGCCAGTAGCTTCCCCGGCCTGGGGGAGTTTTACCTTATATAATGGTCTTCTTGATGTTTCCGCTGAATTTCGAGATCGGATTGGAAGCCAGCCGGTTAATGGTCGCCAGACCTTCAATGGGCAGGTACAATTGAATTATGATCTCTCGAGCAAAGAATTAAAAATTCAGGCCAAAGAGCTTCGAACTTCCTTTGGTCAATTAGACCTCAAAGGGCAGATGGAAATTGGGAAACTTATTGATTTGAATATAAGCGGACAGGTTAATGATGTAAAGGGAGCAAGAGAATTTACCGAAAAAATCCTGAAAACAACTTTTTCTTTTCCCGAAATCCGCGGGGCCGGCCGGGCTAATATTGCCATTAAAGGAGATTACAATCATCCGGATCTGAACTTTGAGTTTTCCTGTTCTCCAGCTGGTTTTGAAAGAATCAATGTAACCACCGCTCGGGGAGAAGTTTCGGTAAAAGCTGGGCTGGTAACAGGGAAAGCCTATGTGGTTGATAAGAACATCCAGGGAGAGATCGATCTGAAGGCTGATCAAAATACCGTTGATACCAAAATCAGTCTGGAAAGAGGAACAGTGGAAGCCATCCTCTCTATCCTGGGAATTAACTTTCCTTTAAGAGGAACAGCTTCGGGTAATTTTAATTATTTAATTTTTAAAAATAAATCAACAGTAGATGGCGAATTCAAGGCTAACGAGCTTTTCCTGGTCGGGGCTAAAATCGAAAAAGTTGAAGGACAGCTTATCTGGGATGGTGAGAGCCTGAGCTTTCCCCGGCTGGATTTTAACCTGAACGGAGGTCGCCTTAGTGGGCGCTTAGCGCTGGGGTTGCTGAATAATGGCTATGACTTTGATTTGAAAGCTACCCGGGTGAATCTGAAACCATTTTCCGAATCATTCTCTGGCCTCATGGATTTAAACCTGAAAGGAAAAGGAATTTTTGGTCGAAGCCAGCCACAGGGTAAATTTTCGATCGAAGGATTCGGCCTTTATTTTCTCAAAGCAGCTTCGTCTACCGGAGAATATAGCCTGAATTTTCTTAACAATAATCTGAGCCTTGATATCAAGGGAGAGCTTTTTCCAGATCACAACAATTATGAAGTTAAAATAGCCATCCCCTTTGACCGAGATTTGATCAGCGGAGAGGTTAAAGGCCAGTTGAACAGTTTAGACTTTTTACTTCCCTGGAAGGGAGCGGCGGCCACAGTGAATTTTCTTTTAAGCTTTCAGGGGCCGGTTGCTTCTTTAGGATTGACTGGAGCAATAGAAATAAAGGGCAGTGTTTTGCCGATCCCGGGGTTTGCCCATGCCTTAACCGATTTTTCCGGGCTGGCTTTTATCAATAATCGACAGGTATCGATTCGATCATTTCAGGGATTCTTGGGGGGAGGCCCGGTTCAAGGTTCTGGAGAACTGAATTTTGGGGACCAGGGGCTGGACAAAGCTGAGATTCAACTTGAGGGGAAAAATATGCAGCTATCGGTTTTTGAAAGAACTCGCGAGGTGGCCGATGGCAATTTAAGGTTTATCAAGCAAGGCCCAAAAACGGTTTTCGAAGGAGACTTAAACCTCAAGGAAGTGGTCTGGAAAAAAGAATTCTGGGATAAATTATCTTTTTCTTCTCAGGCCTATTCTTCGGGAAGTCAGAAAAATTGGATAAACGACCTCAATCTTAATTTAAGATTAAGAGCCAGTGACAACGTCTGGGTTGAAAATTCGATGGGACGAATCCGGGCCCGAATGGATTTAATTATATCCGGGACAGTAGCCAATCCGGCTATTACTGGAGAGATTGATGTTCTTTCCGGAACGGTTTACTTCCAGGATAGAGATTTTAATGTAATCAGAGGACGATTAAGTTTTTTCAATCCCCTGGTAATAGATCCTTATCTTGATCTCCAAGGCGAAACCTATGTTAAGGATTATCATGTACTTTTCAACCTGACCGGTCTGGTCAGCAATCTCAAGCCAGAGTTTTCCTCTTCTCCGCCGCTTCCGCCAGAGCAGATTATGAGCCTGTTAGCCTTGGGTGAGTCGTATCAAGAACGATATTCATTTGACACTATCCAGATGAGTACTGCCTCCTTAATTTCCTACCAGCTGGCTAAAAAGTCGGAGAGCTTATTGAGCCTGGATCGATTCCGTCTGGATCCTTTTATTCTTGGTTCGACTTCTGAAATCACTGCCAGACTGACCGTGGGGAAAAGCATTTCTCGAAATTTTTCTATTCTTTATTCCACCAATTTGGCCACTCAAAGAGAAGAAATTGTCAGACTGGAGTGGGACCTTTCAGGCGGCTTTTCTCTGGTAGCGATTAGAGACGAACTGGGAAGGGTGAGCTTTGATTTGAGGTTGAGGAAGAGGTTTTAAATGAAAAGGGCCTGGTGGTTATTCTGCTTAGGGCTGAGCTTAGCTCTGTGTGGCCCACTTTTTTCAGGGAGCCCTGAGAAAACAATAAATAATATTACCATTCTGGTTGATGGACAGCCAGCTGATGAGTCCATTAAGGGTCTGATTAATATCCGGCCTGGAGATGAATTTTCTGATTTTTATCTCGACCGGGCGTTAAAACAATTGATGCGTTCGGGTTTTTATTCCCAGGCTGAAATTATCCGGGCTAAAGGCCCGAACCTGGACCTGGTTTTTAATCTTACTCGAAATATCATAATCAGAAATGTAAAAATATCAGCTATGAGAAGCCTCAGCCGACGGATAAGCTCAGAAATCCCCTTCATCCGAAAAGGCAACATTTTAAATGAGGCCGTAAGGCAGCGAGCTATTCAGGAAATAAAGAAAATTTTACAGGAGGAAGGCTTATTCTCTTCGCAGGTTAAATTCGAGACCAGAAGAATTGAAAATACTAACCAGGTTGATGTATTTATAAGTTTGCCAAGCTGGAAAAGATTAACTATCCATAAGATTTCTTTTACTCCCCAAAATATAATCCCTGAAGACCAGCTAAAAAAATATCTGAAATTAAACCCAGGGGATTACTATGTTCCCAGGAAGCTAAATGATGGGCTCGGAAGAATAAAATCGGCTTTTAAGCGTCTGGGCTATCAATGGGCTGAAGTCAGCCTGGGTGAAGAAAAATTTAATCAGGAAAAAGGAACTGTCGATCTGGCGATAAATCTTGATCCTTCAGTTAAAATAAAAATTCAAATAGTTGGAGCGAACCTTTCAACCAAAATGCTTCAGCCGGTGTGGGAACAAAAAGTTTTCGAAGAATGGGCTCTCTCCGAGGGAGAGGCGGTGCTGCTCAAATACCTGCGAAAGAAAGGATATATTTTTGCCACGATTCGATCAGAGATAAAGAATGAAAAAAGCGAGTTGAAGGTGAGTTATATAGTTCATCCGGGTCCGCGGCTTAGAATAGAAGAAATTGAATTCAGGGGAAATAAAACGTTTTCAGCTAAGCTTCTAAAAAAGGCGCTCGGAATAGGCGAGAAGTTTCTTTTTCTGCCCTATCTGGATGGAGAGGAAGTTTATGAATTGCCAGGAAGAATTAGTTTATTTTATGAAGAACAGGGTTTTCCTCAGGCGACGGTCAGTCTAAATTATGTTCGCCAGGGAAATGCAGTTAAGCCCATCTTGTATATTGAAGAAGGACCGCGCCAGATGATCAAAAGCCTTGAAATTCAGGGAGCAGCAGCCATTTCTTCAGCTGAGCTGATTCAGCAGTTAGATAGCCGTCCCGGGCGTCCTTATTATCGGCCAGCCTTGCAACGGGACTTAGAAAAAATTAACTTGGCCTACCTTAATCGTGGGTTCAGAGGAACGCAGGTCAATTTCGAAGCTATCCCTGACAGAGAAAACAATTATGATGTGGTAATTCACTTAGTTGAAGGCCGGCGGATGAAAATTGATAATATATTTATTACCGGCAACCGTCTGACCAGCAAGAAATTAGTTCTCAGGGAATTGAGATTACGGCCGGGAGACTGGGCTGATTACAGCCGGATGCTGGAAAGCAAGAGAAACCTGGACAGCTTGGGAGTTTTTTCGGAGGTCAAAATTGAAGAACTTCCTTCCACTGAAAATTCGATAAACCTTTCAGTTCAACTCAGAGAAGGGGAACAAAATTATGCCGGCCTGGGGCTTGGGGTGGAAACTAAAGACGAGGTTCGCTCAGTAGCTCTATGGGAAAATAACCCCAGACCGCGAGTAACGGCTGAATATATAAGATACAATCTTTTCCGGAATGCCTCCCAGGTTAGCTTTGTCGGACAATTAAGCGTGGTGGATAAAAGGTTGGTCGGTACCTGGCAGCAGCCTTATATTTTTGGCTTGAAAATGAGGACTTATCTGAGTGCTTACTGGGAAAATCAAGACCGGACTACTTTCAGCTATGAAAGACGGGGGATGACCTTATCCACCATGAGAAATTTACCCGGCGG
>PNJE01000115.1 GCA_002877915.1 Candidatus Aminicenantota bacterium | reverse complement strand
AGAGCGATAATTACCGGCTTATCCACTCCTTCTGGCAGGGAATCACGGGCAGAATCGAGTCTTTCTCTCGTGTGGAGCAGGGCGAAATCCATATCCGTTCCCCAGGAAAATTCCAGGGTAAGGAAAGAAAATCCTTCCTTGGAAATGGATTCGACCCGCCTCAGCCCAGGTATTCGGCTGACCGAAGTTTCCAAGGGAACCGTGACCAGAGCTTCAATTTCCTCCGGAGCTACCCCCGGATACTGGGTGACAATTGATAATCTTGGGTAATTTATTGAGGGCAGAAGGTCAACGCTCAGCTGGCTTAAAGAAACTACTCCCAGGAGGATGATAGCAATATAAAACATCAAGACCGTTACGGGGTGATCTATGGAAAATTTTGCCAGGTTCATAGGCGGCTCCCGGCTTGAGGCCTATTCGACTATTCGGACGGGAGAATCATGAGCCAAGGTCATATGGCCTTCGACAATAACCGGTTCTCCTTCTTTGACCCCATCGAGGACTTCGACCAACTGTTCATTTTCATGTCCGGTTTGAATGTAACGCCATTTGGCCAGCCCGTTTTCCACCACAAACACCAGCGGCCGGCCGCCTCTTACCAGTACGGCTTCTTGTGGAACCACCAGACGGTGGGGAAATATTTCAGAAACGATTTCTACTTCGGCATGCATGCCGGGCTTAATTTCTCCAGCTGGATTATCGAGATTTATGAACACGCTACAAGTCTTATCCTCGGCATTAATCAGTGGGCTGATAGCCACTACCTTGCCTTTAAATATCCGGCCAGGATAAGCACTGAACCGGACATCGGCTTCCCGTCCCTCTTTGATTTTTCCTATTTCTGTTTCCAGAATCTTGGCTTCAATTTTAAGCTGGCTGACATCTACCAGGGTGAACAATTCGCTTCCGGCTGATATAGTTTCTCCCGGAGCGACCTTTACCTGGGTTATTATTCCAGAGAAGGGAGCCCGAATCTTGGTTTTCTCCAGTTCCAGGCGGGCGATTTTAACGTTGACTTCTGCCTGGGTTAGACCTTTGGAAGAAGCAATGATTTCTTCCCGCTTCAAACCGCTGCCGATCTGGGCCAGCTCAAATTCCCGCCGAGCCTTTTCCAGCTCGGACTGGCTGATTAATCCTTCCTGATAGGCTTTTTCGGCTTTCCTTAAGGCTTCTGCTGCTTTTTTGAGTTCAGAGTTTTCCTCGGCGGCTTTGTTGTCTTCCGGTTGCTGAAAAAGCTTATCCAGCAGGAGTTCTGATAAAGCTTTCAATCTAGCGGCTTCTTCTTGCTCTAATCTTAGACGATAAGGAGAATCATCGAGTTCAGCCAGAACCTCCTGAGACTTTACCTGTTTTCCCTCCCAGACATTAAGGTTTTTTAAGATTCCGCCGACTTCTGCTTTAAGAGTCACTTTTTTTTCAGTGTAGACTTCGCCCGGTGATTTAATTCTTTTTTCCAGGTCTTGAATTCTGGCTATGGCTACCTTGACGGGCAAGGGAGAAGCCGCTGGATTTTCAGTGGAAGTCTGAGCGGCCGAAGTTTTAGCTTCGCCCGAGATTTCTTTTCCTCGCTCTTTTGTTTTTAACCGCCAGAAGCCGAACCCGATCAGAATAATGAAAATAAATATAATCAAAATTGTTATCCACAGTCTTCGGTGACTGGCCATTTTGCCCACCTTTAACCGATTTATATCTTTAATAATATTATACATAAATTAAACGACGAAAAAAGTCAAAAAATTTACTCACTTTAAAAAATTTCTTCCAAGATAAAGACTTTTAGGATGACAATATATATAATAAAAGCGGTTGTCAGGAATATTTTCTGGTGATAAATTGATAACTTCTGAATTCGAGCTGGAAAATTTAGCTGAATATTGGTCGGCCCGAACTTTGGGTTGCAACAATTTTGTTTTGGAAATAGTTTTAGCAGATAAATGGAGCTTTAAACTTCTCTTATTTTCTTCATAATTTTAATTCGATAAGGAAGGTAGCCAAAAATGCCAGAAAAAAACAAGAAATCGAGATTCTTAGCTGGTGGCTTTTTGATTCTGGGCATTCTCATAGGCCTTTTGGTCTTTAAGGGAGACCAGTTTTCCGGGTTGTTCAGGACCAAAATTAATGGTGGTGGAAAACTAAATGACCTGGCAACCAAAGTAAAGCTGGCTGACCTGTCTTTACCCTTTGTAGCTAACTCCGGGCAGTGGGATAGTCGGATTAAATTGCGGGCCAATCTTTTTACCGGAGATTTTCTTATTACTGACCAAGAACTGGTTTATTCGTTAATGGAAGGCTCGGAGAGAAATCAATCTGACTTTTTTTCAGTTAAAAAACCCGCTTCAATCCAGCCAGAATCTTTTATTCGTCTGGGGAAAGCAAAAAAAAACACTGGCCAAAGGAGAATAATAATAAAAGAAAGTTTTTTAAGCCAGAATGAATTGCCGGTGACATTCCAGGTGGGCGGTCAGGAAAAATCCCCTACTAAAATCTCTTATTTCAAGGGTAATAATCCCGGGAATTGGAAAATCGATTTATCAAGCTTTAAGACTGTTTCTTTGGGTTCAGTTTACCCAGGAATAGAAGTTCGATTAAGAGCTTCTGGACAAAATGTAGAAAAGATTTTTTATTTGAAACCAGGAGCCAGAGTGGGAGATATAAGAATTCAGGTCGAGGGGGTGGATTCTCTAAATTTAAACGAAAGAGGAGAACTTATCCTGAATACAGGGCGAGGTCAGTTAGCTATGATGAGACCCGCTGGCTACCAGGAATTTGGTAAGCAGCAAGAGAAGGTCGAAGTTGCTTATGAGCTTAAAGGCCAGAATGAATATGGTTTTAAAATAGTTGGACCCTATAACCCTGAATCTACTATAGTTATAGACCCAGCCCTCAGCACCCTTTCAGCCTCGACTTATTTGGGCGGCACAGGAAATGATCGGGCTTTTTGCCTCAGTGCGGATAACCAGGGGCATATCTATGTGGCTGGCTATACACTTTCCTCAGCCGGCGATTTTCCCACTACGGCAGGGGCTTATGACCGGACCTACAATGGGCAATATGACATTTTCGTTTCCCGTTTATCTAATGATTTAAGCACCCTGGAAGCCTCCACATTTATCGGGGGAAAGGGATCGGATTATGTTAATGGCCTGGTTCTCGACAGTTTTGGCAATGTTTATTTAGCCGGCTTTACTAACTCCACCGATTTTCCGGTATTAGCAGGAGCATTTCAGAATTCGTATCGAGGCGGAGACTATGATTCTTTTGTTCTTAAACTTTCCCCGGCTTTAGATAACCTGTTAGCTTCGACTTACCTCGGCGGAAGCGGAACTGATTATGGAGCTTCTTTAATCTTGGATAGCTCGTATAATGTCTATGTCACCGGAACGACTGATTCTTCCGATTTCCCGGTTACCCCGGGGGCTTTCAGCACCATTTACCGGGGGGGATACGACGCCTTTATAGCCAAGCTTTCTAATTCTCTTGATTCTTTAATTGCTTCAACTTTTATAGGCGGCAGTGATTATGACGTCGGCTCAGCTATGGCTATAGGGAATCCGTTGATTGCCGGTAGTCCTAACCTGCCTTCCTCTACCAGTTTACCTAACCAGAGTTCTGGATTGAAAAAAGCCGTGGCCAATAAAATAAATTCCTGGAAATCGAAAAGCCTAGATGAGTCAAGCTCTGGCAGCAATAAAAGCTCGAGCAATTCGCCAAAAACGCTTGGAACTCAGCCTGGCTCTGCCATAAATATCCAGAATAACGAAGCTGAAACTATTTACTTAGCCGGGCGCACGAAATCAAGCGACTTTCCAACGACTGCGGGGGCCTATGATCAGCAGTACCATGGCAATTATGATGGCTTTGTTATCTGGATGACTTCAGATTTAAGGCAGCTTCTGGCCTCAACTTATATTGGAGGAACAGGGGATGACTTTCTCTATTGCTTAGCTCCAGATCATCGGGGTAACATCTTTGTAAGCGGATATACAGCTTCCACCGATTATCCTACCACTTCGGGTGCTTATTCTGCTTCCTCCAAGGGCAAATATGATATTTTTGTTTCCAGATTGAATGGGCCTTTAAGCTATCTCCTGGCCTCGACTTATATCGGAGGGAGCGATGACGATTTCTGTCGAGCGATGGTAGTTGATCCCTATGATAATGTTTATCTGACTGGCTGGACCAAATCTACTGATTATCCAACAACCAGCGGCGCTTATAAAGGAATTGATCAGGGTGGTCTCGAAGTAATGGTTACCAAGGTCTCCGCCAGCCTGCAGGCGCTTTTAGCTTCGACCTATATAGGTGGGGGAGGGGACGACCTGGCCTATGCTCTGGCCTTAGATAACTCTGGCAATCTTTACGTTACCGGATATACCTCTTCTTCTACCTTTCCCATGACTGAAAATCCCTACCAGAAATCTATCAGTGGGACAGATGCCTTTATAGCCAAATTTGGAGCGGTCGATCATTATTTACTTTCGGTAAATCGCCTCGGGTCCGGACAGGTGATTAGCTCTGATGGAGGAATAAATTGTAATTCTGAATGTTCTCAGGTATACGATGCCGGAACTGTAGTTACCCTTAAGGCGATTCCTGATACAAATTATATTTTTGGCGGGTGGAGCGGCGATGTTTATAGCACCAGCCCAACGATTTCAATAACCATGGATTCAGATAAAGCAGTCACGGCCAAGTTCGCTCCGGAAGGAGCCACCTATACCCTGACTATTCTGAAATCTGGTTCAGGTTCGGGCACAGTTACCAGTGATGATGGAGCCATAAACTGTGGTTCAGTCTGCAGTCAAACCTATACTTCTGGCACACTGATTAATCTGACGGCTACTCCTGATGCCAATTCAGGTTTTGAAAACTGGAGTGGCGATATTTATGCCACCACTCCGACTGTTCCTGTCATAATAAATGGCGACATGACTATTATTGCTGTTTTTGGCCCACCGCCTTTGCCCGATCTTACCGGTGAGTGGCATGACCTCAAAATCACTAAATTCCTGGGCCGGACGACTATTATTAACGGCTTTTTCAATCTAAAAAATATCGGTGAAGGTCAAGCTAACTCCGGTTTCCAGGTTTCTTATTACCTGAGTTCAAATGGAATTTCCCTTGATATACCATTAAATTCCAGAACAATTGTTGTTGCCTTGCCCGGCGGAACTAACCGCGATTTGATGTTTGCTAGATATGTGCCGGGGAGTGTCAATGTTTCTGGTAAATATTTAATAGCGGTTATAGACCCAGATAATCTGGTGGTAGAGAATAATAAAAGTAATAACCGGGTAGTTTATGGACCGCTTCAGTAAAAACGCGGGCAAGAGAAAAAATGGAGGGAAGAATGAAAATAAAACAGGTGATAATAGCCCTGCTGGCTTTATCTGTTTTGACCTATGGCCAGGAATCTAAATCAAAATTTTCCTTTTCTATAAAAGGAGGTTATTTTGCTCCTCGCTCGTCTACTTTCAATGGGCAGTATATAACCGCGGTTAATACTAATCTGAATGATCTTAATTCTTATCTGACCAATTTTGGCTTAAGTGGGCTGGTAAATAAAATGGGGAAAATGACCGGGGGAGCGGATTTTGGGGGAGAATTGGAAGTCCAGGCCAGTGACCAGCTTAGCCTAGCTTTAGGAGCTGAATATGCCTTCAGGACCTTGACGGCAGCTCTGAGTTCCTCAGGAACGGTCAACTTAGTCTCTTATAGTGCCACCGAGGTAGGTAAGACCAGTCTAGCGGTTGCTCCCCTAACAGTAACTTTCAGGCTGAACCTTCCTGTTACTGTGGCCAGGATTTATATAGGGGGAGGAGTGGGATATTATTTAGGGAGAGTTACCGAAGTAGAAAATTGGACCTGGACCCAGGGCGATGATACGGTGGATACTGGTACGAGAAAGACGGTTGCCACGGGCAATGCCGTTATCCCCCATGCTAATTTAGGAGCAGAATATGGATTATCTGACCGAGTTTCAGTGGCGGCTGATATTAAATTTCCTTTTGGCTCAATAAGCTCCTTTACCATTAAAAAGGCCTCTGATGATCCAAATTCAATCGGGCAAAAATTAACTTTTGTTGATGGCAACGGGGTGCAGAAAAATTTTAGATGGGAACTCAGTGGTCCCATTTTAGGGCTAAATCTGAAAATAAAATTTTAGCCTCAAACGCCTTGGGATTGGAAAGCGCGGACAAGAAAAAAATCGCCGTGATAACTTAAAGCTTTACCTGTATTGGTCCTTGGCTAGGACATGGTATCCAGGTTGGGGGAAGAGCTTGGGGTAGAGGTCAGTAAGTTTTTCCAGCTGGAGCACTGGAAACAGAGCCACTAA
>PNJE01000140.1 GCA_002877915.1 Candidatus Aminicenantota bacterium | reverse complement strand
CTGTCCTTATCCTTAATTAGCAGCCCGATCTCAGTGCAACCAAGAATAACCCCCTTGGCTCCTGCTGCCGCCATTTTTTCAATTACTGACCTGAACTTCCTACGCGATTCTGCCTGTAAATTTCCGTCACATAGTTCATAATAAATGACCTGATGAATCATTTCCCGGTCGGCTTTATCTGGCACCAGGACTTCCAGGTCGTACTTCTTTTCCAGGCGGCTGCGGTAGAAGTCTTCTTCCATGGTAAAGCGAGTGCCCAGAAGCCCAACTTTTCTGAGGCCCTGCGCCTTAATTCTTTCAGCGGTCGGATCGGCGATATGAAGTAGCGGAATGTTAACCGCCGCTTCTATTTCTGCCGCCACCTTATGCATTGTATTGGTGCACAACACCAGAAAATCAGCGCCGCCTGCCTCCAAGCGGATGGCAGCCTGGCTCAGAATCCAAGCCAATTTTTCCCATTCTCCTTTATGCTGCAAAACTTCTATCTCGGCAAAGTCAACCGAATACATCAGGCATTCAGCCGAATGAAATCCCCCCAGCCTTTTTTTGACTCCTTCATTTATAATCCGGTAATATTCCAACGACGATTCCCAGCTCATGCCGCCAATCAAGCCAATGGTTTTCATCTTGCCTCTTCTGTCTATCAAAAATTCTTGAAAGTTTATTTTCCTACTCCAGCTATCTAAAATCAAGCCATAATAATTCGGGACACCCTAGTAATAAATCGGGACACCCTAGGATTTTACAATTTTTTGACTCTACTGCCTATTTTGTACAGCAGGAAATTAGGAAAAATCTAGACTGTCCCGAATTCTTTTTTTAGACTGTCCCGAATTCTTTTTTCTAGGGTGTCCCGAATTTTCGCGTTCCGAATTCTCTTTTAGAATGTTCCGAATTTATTAAGACTACCTGTAAGGAGCGAGAAAATAGGAAAAAATTAGTGGGTCCCAAATTATTTATCACATCAGCCCGCCTGTGCAGGACGAGAAAAATCGGAAAAATCTAGGGTGTCCCGAATTTTTTAGGGTGTCCCGAATTTTTGGGCGAATTTTTATTTTTGAGCCAGGGCCTCTTTCAACCCCGGTATCTGCTCGACGCCCTGTGGCACTTGAATAGTAGAGCCTTTAAAATCATCCCCGATTTCTTGAGCCCGTCCGCCAAGATACTTGGCCAAAAATAGCTCGCTCACGGCAAAAAATGACAAGCGATTCTCTGGCCGGGCAAATCCGTGCCCTTCATCTGAATATAAAATATAGGTAACCGGAATATTTTTTCCCTGCATGGCTTTAACAATCTGATCAGATTCCGCCTGCTTAACCCGCGGGTCGTTAGCTCCCTGCCCTATGAGCAGCGGCCTTTTTATCCTTTCAGCATAGGTCAGCGGAGAACGTGCCTTTAATAATTCCCGGCCTTCCTCGGTCCGAGGATCTCCCACCCGGGTGGCAAACATTTCCAACTGAGGTTTCCAGTAAGGCGGAATAGTTTCCAGAAGGGTGATGAGATTCGACGGCCCCACAATATCTACCCCGCAGGCAAAAACGTCTGGCGTAAAGGTCAAACCGACCAGGGTGGCATAACCTCCGTAGCTTCCGCCCATTATTGCCACCTTATTCTTATCAGCAATTTTGTTCTGAATCGCCCAGTTCACCGCATCTATTAAATCATCGTGCATTTTCCCGGCCCATTCGAGGTTCGATTTATTGATAAAATCCTTGCCGAAACCAGTTGACCCGCGATAATTTACGCTCAAGACAGCATAGCCCCGATTAGCCAGCCATTGATGCACAGCGTTCAATCCCCAGGAATCCCTGGCCCACGGCCCGCCATGCACATAAAGAACCATTGGTAGTGGTCTATTCGGCTTCCCATCATTATCCGGGTCAGTCCAGGTAGGCAAGGTTAAATAGCTAACCAGGTTCAGCCCGTCCCTTGATTTTATAATCACAGGGTGCATCTTGCTCAGCTTGAGGCCCTCCAGGTCTTTCCTGTTGGTAAACATAAATTTGGCCTGCTTGTTAGCCCGGTCATAAAGATAATAGCGAACCGGCCCGTCGTCCACTTCATAAGCTACTGTCCAGAATTTATCGTTCAGGGTCCGGCCGGTGACGTTGACATCTCCATCGCAGACTGTTTTCAAGTAGTCCAGGTCTCCTTTTATTGATTGATCCAGCACCGTCCATTCAGCCCTCAAATATTCCACCGCCACAGCTTCAAGTGTTTTTTCGGTCGGATGAATCATCAGGCTGCTGACATCCGCCTTGGGGTCCTCAAAGATGAGCTTTTTCTCGCCAGTTTTTAAATTTACTGAAATTAGAGCAGCAGTATTCCGGCCCCGGCTATCAATCATATAAAGAATCTGCCCGCTCTTATCAAAGCTTACCGGGTTGGTGGTCATCATATCTTCCATCGGAACTGTATCAAACGGCTTCCATCCGCCCTTACCATCGGGCTGGAAAAAGGTCATCCCGCCATCCGGGGTCATTTGAGCAGCAAAACGAATATTGTAATCATCATCGATTTGAAATCCCATGAAGCCATCATTTTTCTGAACAAGTTTCATATCGCCAGTAAGGATGTTTAGACGATAAATATCATGAAATTGCGGATTACGAGTATTAAGGCCGACGAGAATTTCATCTGGAAACTTATAGCTCACCGCTTGAATCTGAGCCTGGGGACGCAGGGGCCGGCCATTGGGTAAGGTTATGGGCTTCCCGTCAGGACCGGAGATTTCTTCAAAGGGAGTGAGGTTGCGGTCTTCCTTGGTAGCAATATTAACCGCATGAACCTGCCAGTTCTCATCGCCGCCCAAATCCTGAAGATAGATGATATGTTGATTGGTATAGGCCCAGAAGTAAATCCTGATGCCGCGCCGAGCATCCTTAGTAACCGGTTCAGCCTTTTCCGGAGCGTCGGCTGGCGCTACCCAGACGTTGAGCACATTGTTGACCGGAGCCAGATAGCTGATGTACTTTCCATCAGAACTTATCTGAAGGGAAGCCTTATCAGGATTGCCAAATAAAACCTGGCGGGAAATTAACGGCTGTTCTTTAACGCTTGGCTTGCAACTCATAACACCTAAAATTATAGCCATAATTGACATAATCGCCAGAGTAAGCGTAAAAAGGATTATTTTTCTCATTTGATTCCTCCCTGGATTTTAAGGTCTGTTTTCATATTTTATAAAATTATAAAATTTCATTAAATTTTTTTATTTTTTTAGCCAGAAGTTGTTCGCCTGAAACCAGGCGAGTGCGGCATTTTTTTCTTTTAGCTGACCCTGATCACAAATATGCATAATGCCTGACCGCTCCAATGATGAACCAAGCTGAAAATTAGACCAACAAAAATTAGGTCTTACTTTCATATACGAATGAATAACCAAAATGTTTTAACCGACAAAGAAAAAAAAGATAAAGAAAAAAAATAGGAAAAATCTAGGGTGTCCCGAATTTTCATTGGAAGTAAAATTCTTCTTGCAACTTTTTGAGCTCGGTCTGATCTATTTTAGGCTTGGAGCTGGCGATCAATTCTTCGAGCTTAACTATCGGTGCAGCTTTTTCGTTCAGCAGTTCTTCGGGCGTAATTTTAACTTTTTTTAATTCCCAGGAGCCAGCTGAATGAATAATCAGTTCAATCGGGTTTCCAGTTTTTAAATAGCCAGCGATCATCTGATCCGGCGGTTGCTGCTCCCTGAACAACCTTAAATCTTTTCCATTAACCGCTATTATGCTGTCTCCCCTCTTCAAGCCGGCGCGGTCAGCCGGGCTGTCTTTTCGAACTGAGATTATCAGTGGATAGATATCGGCGGTGGTCATTGATGCGCCTAAGCTTCTTTTTCTAAATAAGGCCAAGCACTTATCAGCCATTTCCTTAGATGAGTCAAGCTCACCTTTTCCAGCTTTGATAAAGGCCATCCAGCCATAAATCTCGGCATCATCAGGCACAGTTTTCAGCAGGCTGTCGGCTCCCTTTTCCGCCTGCTCATATTCTCCCAGGGAGAGCAACCCATAGATTATCAACCGCTCATAAGGAACTCGGCTCAAGCGGCAGTCTTTGGGCGACTTTTCTTTATTAAGGAATTGGTCAAGCAAATTCTGATCTTGCTGGCAGTCCTTTTCGGCCAGAACCGCCGCCCGGCTCAGGACTTTTATTGCTTCAGGAAAATTTCTCCGCCGGAGCTGAGCCTGGCCGATGATGGCATAGCTTTCAGCTTGACCTTTTTCCGCGTTTATTTTAAGACTGTTAGTGGCCGCTTCTGTTGCCTTTTGATAATCCTCAGCCAGAAGATAGGATTTGGCCAGTAATACGTAGAGATCAAAGTTTGTCGGAGTGCGGTCTATCAGATTGAGGAGGTATTTTCTGGCCTTTTCCCACTGCCCAGTTGAAAGGTATAGCTCAGCCAGCGGCTTATATTTATCATAATTAGATTCTCCTTCGCTTGGCGGCAGAGTTATGGCCTTAAGATAAGCCTTCTCGGCTTTTTCATAGTCTAATTTCCGGGCATATCTATCGCCGAGGTCAAAAAGAGCTACCGAATTCTGATTGGCAAAGTGCATTTCCAAGACTTCATCGAAGGTCAAAATGCAGTTATTCTGCGGGGATGTTTCGGAGGTGGTTGGGTCCAAGTAGCAAAAGAATTCATGAGAAGCACTGCCCAAGCCATTCAGAACTACAAAGGTTCTCTGGGGAAGTTTTATTCCTATCTTGTCGGCAGTGAGTTTTAGGGTCGGGAATAGAGGGTAGTTTGGGTCAATTGCTGGTGAAACTTTCGACCGATAAAACTTGAATTCAACTTCCTCTGGATTAACCTGCTGGTTATTTAAGAGCTCAGGGCGATAGCAAATATAGGCAAAAAGGTCATTCTTTTCTATCCGGCCGTCTTCTATGACCCTGGTGACCTGGTTATAGCCATATTCTTTATCGTCAACTTTAATCTTAATTCCCTGGAGTTCGCATTTATCATTTATGGTGAATTCGACAGAATTATTTTTTTCCAGCTGGTATTGAATTTCATCATTGACCAGGTTGGTCTTGATTTCAAAGCCCCGGTACCTCTGGACAGATTGGGAGAGTGGGGAAATTTCTTCGGCCGGGAGGCGATAGGAGCGATAGGAGCTTGTAGTTCCAGGTAGAGGCAGAGGAAAAACCACCGGGAGGACAGCTAAAGAGAAGACTAAAAATAAGGTTAAATGGCTTATTAATTTGTCTTTCACGAGGCCTCCTTCCTTCATTATTGAGATAATCAGACGCCGCTATTATCTCATTATTTCGTTTATTTTAAAATCTTAAATAAAATAAAATTCGAGACACCCATAAATTCGGAAATTCGGGGAAATTCGGGACACCCTAGATTTTTCCAATTTTTTCATAACCTGGCTATCCAAATAAATAAATCGGAATGGAATAAATGGGGACACCATATGACTTTCCTACTTTTCAACTTGCCCACCCATTCAGCACAGTAGGAAAATAGGAAAAATCTAGGGTGTCCCGAATTTCGGGGTGTCCCGAATTTCGGGTGTCTAATAAATAGATTTGATTTAAAAACAAAATGAAAAATAATAATATATTCTCTGAAATTAAAAAATAAGGAGAAAGGCCATGCTAAAAAACCAACAGCTTGTCAAATCACAAGCTATTGCCATTCATCACGGTCAAAATACAAAAAAGGCAAATAATATTTTTCTTATTTCGCTTCTATCTTTAACCCTTCTCTTTTCATTCATGTCCTATGGATGCAAAAAGGCTAAGGTTGTTTATCTTGATGAGCTTGGAGTTGAGCACATTACTGCCGGCTGGGGCAAAGCCAAAGCCGATAAATCAATAGATGGTAATCCCCTGACCATTGCTGGCCAGGTTTATCAGCGAGGCCTGGGCACTCATGCCGAAAGCCAGTGCCGCTTAACGCTCGATGGCCAAGCTGTCAGTTTCCGCACCTTAGTGGGCGTTGACGATGAAGTTAAAAAGAACCAGCGCAGTGCCGAGCGCGCCTCGGTTGAATTCATTGTCTCGGGCATAGATAAAAACAACCAGAAAAAGACGCTCTGGAAGAGTGGCGTGATGAAAGCTGGCGATCCAGCTCGCGAGATTAATGTTAGCCTGAAGGGTCTGACCTCGATTGACCTGTTAGTTACTAATGGCGGTGATACCAATGCCTATGACCATGCTGACTGGTGCGAAGCTCGAATAGTATATCGCGGTAACAGGCCTGAGCCAGTCAAGCCATATGTCGCTGAGCCTTATATCCTGACTCCGCCTCCGGCCCCCGAACCAAAAATCAACGGCCCAAAAATTTTCGGAGTACGTCCTAGTTCGCCCTTTCTCTTTACCATCCCGGCAACT
>PNJE01000173.1 GCA_002877915.1 Candidatus Aminicenantota bacterium | reverse complement strand
GCCGACCGCCATACTTTTCCGAACTTAGCTCTTTAACATAATCAAAAAGTTGATTGCTGGAAATCGAATGGAAAACAGCCGGTAATTTTTGCTGGTCAGCCGGAACCACTGATTGAGAATAGAGAGAACCTGAATATAAGCCTACCAATAGTAACAAACTCAAGGACAGGCTTTTTAACCAAGGAGTTCTAAAAAAATCTTTCATCCGGCTTCTCCTTTCAAAAATTAATTTTCAGAAGTCTTATTTTTATCATATCTTAAGGAAAGTGTAAAAAAAATAGATTTTCACACTAATGTTAAATTTTAACATAAAGGGAAGGATTAGATCAGGCGACAGAAAATTCTTGCTGGCGCCCGCTGATAATATGAATGATTTTTCATATATTAGCCAATTCTGACTATTTTTGGCATCAGATGAGTTGTGAGAATAAATTTTCTCCTTTTCATTCTCTGATTTCAGTCAGATTTTTAAACCTGCTTATTGGGAAAAAAGAGGCCGAGGAAAGCGGATAGTTAAATAATCAAATTAAAATCAGCAAAATAATTATTTTATTTATTTTATTGAGCGCTCAGCTTTCCATCAGGTTTAGCCAACCAATCTGAGGCTAAGCTATTCTAAATCTACATTTTTAATTTATCACTCTTAATCGCTATTGAGCGCCCTAAGAGCTGATTTTTTGGCTATTGACTTGAGCCTTAGATTTCTTAACGGACCTTAGCGGCTTGGCCGGAGACAATCAAATCCTGATAGCTAACCCGCCTCTAAAAAGAAAACCATCAAAAAAGCCAGCATCCAGAGTCAGATTAACCATTCTCGAGATTCTCGCCCGCAGGCCAAAATTTATCTGAAGAATTGGCAGAAAATTTATGGGAAAGTCTTTTCCTTCAGCTAAGCGATCATCTTTTATCTGCCGCAGGGTCTTGGTATCAGACTGGGAATATTGCTTAGTCGAATTATCAGGCAAGCTTAGTGTCCCGGTATAAGCATATTTGTACTGGGCATCAAAAAAGCTACCGGAGGTGGAAATTCCCGCTCCAATACTAAAATAAGGAGATATTATCTTGGAGGGCAAAAGTTCCCAGCGCATATTAAGATGAAAAGAAAGAGGCTTGATTACAAATTGACCATAAGCCAGGCCTTGGAAATTAGCTGTCTTACCGGTATTAACATCGGTTAGCTGAAGATTGGCTGAGACTTCTGGGAAAGAGACTTTCAAAGTGCTCTGCTCGACGGCCAGACCCAGGCTAAAAGACCCATTCCGCCCACCAGGGTAATACCTTAATTCAAAGCCGACATTACTTCCAGGAGCATCAAAAACCACCTGCTGGCTATAACCGCTCTCACTTAATGAAGGATAATCTTGTTGAATCTGCGTGAGGAAGCGGTCCTTTAAGTCGCTTTCCAGAGCACTACTGACTGTATTCTCAACCAGGCTTTTGGCTACATTTAAAGTCCAGCGGGAATAATGAACACTCAATTCTATATGCCCATCAGCCAGCAGTTCTCCAGAAAGAAGAAATAGAAATATAATTATGAAAATTGGTGTTTTCTTTTTCATTTATAGTCCTGAGACCTCCTCTTCAGAAACCTGGGATAAATATCATTTCCTTGAGCCATTTCTACTTATGTTTAGCTTAATTGTCAAGATGTAAATCGCAGAAATATATCATCGAATTTTCATTTGAGCTATTTCTTTTTATTTTCAGCTTAATTGTCAAGATGAGGATCAGAAGCCGGTTCCGGGACCTGAGTCAATAACTCGCTTTCTTCGACCACCCTTCTCTTTTTCTTAAACCACTTGTCCGCTAACACATAGAATGAAGGAACCACCACCAAACTTAACAGAGTTGATAAAACCAGGCCTCCGATGACCGCTATGGACATTGGCTTCCTTATTTCTGATCCAGAGCCCAGACCTAAAGCTGGAGGTATGGCAGCCATAAGAGTAGCGGTGGCTGTCATCAAAATCGGTCTCAATCTGATAGGGCCGGCTTTTTCCATAGCTTCTCTGGGATTCACTCCCTTGTCTCTGAAAGCGTTGGCATAATCCACCAGGATAATCGAATTTTTCTTGACAATTCCCATCAGCAGTAATAACCCAATCATGCTAAAAACATTTAAACTCTGATGAGCAATTAACAGAGCAAAGACTGCCCCAGCGATAGAAAGGGGCAAAATAGTAATAATGGTCACCGGATCTATGTAAGAATTAAATTGAGAAGCCAGAATCATATAAGCCACAATAATGCCCAGCAACATGGCAAATAAAAGGCTGCTCATTGATTCCTGAAAGGCCAAGGAAGAGCCTCCCAGAACTATCCTATAACCAACCGGGAGATTTTTTCCTAAGGTCTCAACATATTTTAGAGCTTCGTTCTGCGAATGACCCGGAGCTACATTGGCAAAAAAGGAAATAGCTCTTTCCCGGTCTTTCCGGGTTATGGCCTGAAGGGCAGGCTCCTCTTTGTAACTGACAAGAGCAGAAAGAGGAATAAGTTCCTGATTTCTGGCCCGAACTCTAAGCCTGGCGATATCCTCAGGCCGGGAGCGCTGCATTGCCATGAGCTTAAGTCGGACATCAATCCGTCGGCCACCAGTACTGTATTTACCAACTCTTACGCCGCCAACCAGAGCATTAAGAGTCGTAGCTACTTCATCAATGGAAACTCCCAGATCGGCACAGAGATTTCTATCTGGTTCCACTCTAAGTTCCGGCATCCCGACCTGATAATCGGTATCGACATCGGTAACCAATCCACTGGCCCTCAATTTTTCCATTACGTCAAGGCTGATATTAACCAGCTCATCCCAGTTAGCTCCTCGAACTGAAAACTCAACTGGAAAACCACGTTGAGCAGTAAATCCCTGCTGGGATAGGTCTTGAATTACTGCTCGGATGCCCGGAATTTGATTCAACTCCCGCCTGAATTGAGCAGCAATCTGATTTTGAGTGAGTTTTCTTTCTCTCGGAGGCACCAGAGTTACCATGATAAAACCCTGGTTTACTCCCCCTCCACCCATTCCTCCGACACTTGCCCACATCAGCTTTACTTCAGGATGTGAAGCCACGATATTTTCGGCTTTTTGAACTAGACGGTCAGCCTCAGTTATATCGGACCCAACCGCAGTCTGCAGTCGAATCATCAACCGGTTTAGGTCTTGAGAAGGAACAAATTCTGAAGGCATTTTTATAAAAACAACAATTGAGATTAAAAACAGGATAGCGGCTAAAATCAGAATGAGACCTGGCCGAGCAAGACTCTTTTGAAGTGTTTTCCCATATAGGACAGAAAGGCGGCTGAAGCTTTCATCAACTAAACGTCCTAAATGACTTCTTCTCTCTTTTGAAGTTTTAAGAAACTGGGAACAGCGAGCTGGCGCCAAGGTGATCGCTTCCAGGTAAGAAAGGAGGACAGCCAGGCAGAGAGTAATTCCGAATTGCAAGAAAAATCTGCCTATTATCCCCTTAACAAATACCACCGGGATGAAAATTGCAATTACCGCCAGGGTAGCGGCCAGGGCAGCAGCAGTAATTTCATGAGTTCCTTCAAGAGCTGCCCTGATAAGGCTTTTCCCTCCTTCCCGGTGTCGGAAGATATTTTCCATGACCATAATGGCATCATCAACCACAATTCCAACCGCCAGAGCCATCCCCAAAAGAGTGAAAGTATTAAAAGTAAAGCCAAGGAAGTAGATTACCGCCACCGTCCCTAAAAGCGACATGGGTATGGCCAGGATAACATTCAGGGTGCTGGAAAGCGACCCAAGGAACATCCAACAAACCAAAGCAGTGAGGATTACTGACAGCAATAATTCAAATTCTATTTCTTTGACCGAATCTTCTATGAATCTAGTCGCATCATAAACAATATCAACCCTGAGACCTTCAGGAAGTGTTTTCTGATACTCATCGACCGCCCTTTTTACCGCTTTGGCTACTCCAACGGCGTTGGCCCCACGCTGTTTTTTTACTCCCAGTCCCTGGGCTGGCACGCCATTCAACCTGGCAATTCTCCGGACATCTTCAAAGCCATCCTCAACCAAGGCTACATCCCCAACATAAACGGGAGCGCCATTCACCTCTCTAACAATAATTTTACGCAATGTTTCCAGGTCAATAGCTTCGCCTAATACCCGGACATTGATTTCCCGGCCAGGCGATTCAATCCGCCCGGCTGGCAGTTCAACATGCTCTCTTTGCAAAGCATTGATCACATCCATAACCGTCAGGCCCTTTTCATCTAGCTTACTGGCATCAACCCAAACTCGAATGTTTCGGGCCTGAAAGCCCATCATAGTTATCTCGCCAACTCCGGGAATGGTCTGAAGTTTTTCTGCCAGGCCATATTGAAGATAATCACTGATAACCCGATTAGGATAAGGACCACTCATCGCCAACATCATAATTGGATTATCTTCTGGATTGGATTTGGAGATTACTGGCGGGTCAATATCCTTGGGCAGCGTCCGAGCAGCCTGGGAAACTTTGGCCTGGACATCCTGAAGAGCCAAATCCACATTGCGAGAGAGTTCCAGTTCTATGGAGATACTGGCCGAACCCATTCTGGCAGTTGAAGTAATAGTTCTTAAACTTTCAATCTGAGCTAAAGCCTCTTCCAGAGGAATAACTACATCATTTTCCACTACCTCAGGGGCTGCTCCTTCCCAGGTAACCGAGACAGAAATCATCGGGAAATCCACATCTGGAAACTGGCTTATGCCTATCCGGTTGGCAGTAACCAGCCCGAAAACAATGGCTGCCGCCATTATCATCCAGGCTAAGACAGGCTTTCTAACACATACTTCAGTTAGATTCATAGCCATTACCTCTCAATTGTCTCTCAACTTTTATCCTTAGAGGCAGGTTTTTTGCTATCTGATCCTTCCGTTTCATTGGTTGGGCTTTTTTGACCGGAGGCCTCAGGAGCTTCAGGCATGGCTTTTTGCAAGTTACTAACCACCTTAACGTTTACCCCGTTCCTTAAAGCTTCTCCTCCGCGGACGACGACTGTTTCCCCAGGATTTATTCCCGAAAGGACTTCTACCCGGCCATCGGAAGTTCTCATGCCAATTCTTACTATTCTTTCCACTGCCTTGTCATTTTCGATAACATAAGCCAAGAACCCGCGCTCGCTCGGCCTGATAGCAGTTTGAGGAATTACCGGGGCCGGACGAGGTGTGGAAACAGGAATGCTGATCTCAGCAAAGGCTCCGGGCCGCAGAGCTTCATCGCCGGTGTCTTTTATCCTGGCCACAATTTCAACCATTCTGGAAGCTTCTTCCGTTGAGGCCGCCACATGAATAATAGTGGAAGTAAATTCCTTGTCTACATCTCTTACTCTGAAATTAGCCGGCATCCCCACCTTAATTCTGGCCGCATCTTTTTCTGGCACCTTAAATCTCAATAACAGGGGATCTCTTCGAATCAAAGACGCCAGAACCGCTCCTACCTGGATATATTGTCCGGTCTCTACCGTTCTGGTTTGAATTACTCCAGAAAATGGAGCCCGGACATAAGCATCATGTAGATTTAGATTGGCCTGGTCCAGAGCAGCCTTCGCCTGGGCCACGTCGGCTTCAGCCAAACGGAGCTTGGTTCTCCAGGTTTCGATTTCTTCAGCTGGAATTAATCCTGGTGTTTCCTTGGAGACCATCTCACGTCGGTTAAGCCCAGCCTCGGCATCGGCTTTAGAGGCCAGAGCTTTCTGGTAAGCAGCCTCAGCTGCTTCTACCGCTAACTGGTATCGTTCCGGCTCTATTTCGGCCAACACCTGATTCACCTGAACATGATCGCCCTCGGCAAAAAGAACTTTTTCTACCACTCCTGGAACCCGGGCGGTGACCTGGACCTTTTCAAAAGCTTCGACTGAGCCCACGGCATTAACGGTATAGACCAAATTTTGGAGTTGAACTACCATAGCTTCCACCGGATAGACAATATTCATCCGGCTCAAAGTGGAAGTTGTTCCTCCCCGACGGGGATTGGTCATCGCTGGCCGGTCAGAATTTCGATTCTCAGAATTTGCCTGTTTCCCATTGTCAGCCTTCCGGCAACCAGAGAAACCAAGTCCACCCAAAAATATTAACAATACTAATCCCGAAATTAATAATAACTGCTGGATCTTCTTGCTTTTAATTGAGGTTAACCTTTTCATCTCTCGATATCTCCTCATTCTTCCCGCTTGGGCTCCTGGCCAAAAGGATCAAGCCCCAGAGCAGCTTCTAAATTTAAATAGGCTACACCTAAACCAAACCGCTGCTGAATAAGACTGACTTCCGCTTCAAAAAGACTTAGATTGGCTTGCTCTACCTGAAGCATGGAAGTCAGGCCCTGGCGATATAATTCGGCTGTTTCATCAGCATTTTTTTTGGCGATATTATAAGCTACCGTGGCCTGCTTTACGGCGGCCCGCTGGTTTTCCAG
>PNJE01000011.1 GCA_002877915.1 Candidatus Aminicenantota bacterium | reverse complement strand
GGTTCGGCGTCCTGGCCCCGGCATAGCCATAACAACCGAGATGATCGGCCCGGGTGGTATCCAGAGTAATGAGAAGGAGGTTAAAAGAAGACGCCCCCTTAAGGTTAACCCCAGAATTTTTCGCCCTTAAAAAAAAGAAACTTCCCGCAGCTATAGCCAACACCGCCAGGATGGCCACAGCTGGCCAAATTACTCTGGTAATCTTTCTGCTCGACCTAAATGATGACTCTGAATTTAAAGATTCTTTCTGGGCAGAAATCTTATTTTTCAGTAGCTGGCTTTCAGAAACCTTTCCTCTCTGCTTAGATATCTTTTTTTTCTTCTTTTTACTCATGCTTTTTCCTGGTTGCTTCCCATTAACCTTTTTGGTTTAACCTTTTTGGTTAGCAGGAGGAAAGCAACCTTTTATTTTTAGATAGTAGCTATCTCGGCAATAATTTTACCTCTTGGCCGATTATTTTATCACTTTTAGCTAACCACCCGACCACCTTCGTTACTTTTTTATTGCCTGTAAGATCTGCTGGACCATAGCCACCCGAGGAGAATCCTGGGGTTCAAGTTTCAAGAACTTTTCAAAATTCTCTATGGCTTTGGGAATATCATTTTTATTAAGGAAAACGTAGCCGAGCTTAAGATAGGGATCTGGCCAGCTTGGCTTGATGTTGGCAGCCATTTCATAATATTTCTGAGCTTCATCCAGTTGCTGGTTAGAAAAGAAAACTTCCGCCACATTAAAAGCTACCACTTCGTCCTGAGGGGCGGTATCTACCGATTGTTTAAAATATTTAGTAGCTTCTTCCAGATTATTCTTTTTCAGATAAACAGCTCCGATAGCTGCCAGGGTCTTAGCTGTCATCGTTACTCCCAGAGCCTGGTCAGTTTTGGCTTTCTCCAATACCTGGTTATAAATTTCGAGAGCTTTATCCAGATCTCCTTTTTCCCGGTAGCAATCCCCGATATTCAGCATTACCTGATAGGCATTGGGGTTTTTTTCTAAAAACTGCTGGTACATAACCAAGGCAGTATCATACTTGCCATCTTTGTAAAAAGCATTACCTTCGTCCAGGAGCTGAAGGCTGGATTCATCCTGGATAATGGAGCTTCCGCCAGTGGCTTTTTTTAGCTTGAGGGTTATTCGGGGATTTTTTTCCAGCTGGCTGACGCTAATTTCCTGGTTAACAGGGGCATACCCCTCAGCTGAAGCTGTCAGTGACCATTTTCCTGAACCCAATCCTATAAACGACCACTCTCCTTTTTTATTGGTAGTAGCCTCAAGCTTTAAGCCCCCAGCAGCATCTTGAATATAGGTCAGGACTACCTTGGCTCCGACAATTGGTTTATCCTGTTCATCCACTACTACTCCACCTAAGCGGCCCACTCCTCTCCCGGCCTGAGCCCACAATACCGGCTGAGCAATCAGAAATATTATTCCTAAGCAGACTAAAAATTGTAAATATTGCTTTTTCATTCTGACCTCCATTCTCTTTTTTTAACTTTATCTCGAAAAAAGCCGGTTGGCTCACTTCTTCACCGGCTTTTTTTCTTTCAGGGCCTTGACCTGAGTCTTAATTTTCTCCTGGTTCGGCTCAAGCTGCAAGGATCTTTCCCAAGCATAAAGCGCTTCATCAAAATCACCGAGCTGGTAATAACATTCGCCGATGGCATTTAAAACGTTGATATTGGTTCCGAAATGAGTCAGGTATTGCTTGTAATAGCTGATGGCCTCCTCGTACTTATTCAGAGCCTGAGAAGATTGACCCAGCAGTTCTAAAAATTCATAATTTTGCTGATTCTGGACAAAAGGCCGGGCTATATTTAAAACATCCTGATACTGTTTTTCGGTATAAAGATAACGGCAGAAATCCAGGGCATAAACGGGCTCATTGGGCTGCTGGCGGTAAGCCGCTTCTAAGTACTTTTTGGCTTTATTTATTTCTTTCTTATTCCAGTATTGAATTCCCAGCGAATGCTGGACAAGCGCCGAAGTATCCCCTTCTTGGGGCTGTGTCATTACCCAGGGACGAGATAGGGTCGGCAGATGGCTAATAAAGAAATTTTCCTTCTGGCTGAGTAATTCTGTCCCATTTTCATCATTGAGAGTAACGGTCAATAAATAATTGGCGGGAGATAAGCCCTCCAGGGGCATCGTCTCATAAAAAACATTCTCCTCGGGATAATCAGCCAATCTCCTGGAAAAAGCTTTAACCTTTTCCCCATTTTCTTTGACTAAATCATAATTGAGCACCGCCTTTTGCTTGAGTTCGGGCGTCAAACCCCAGATCTGGAAGAAAACATAAAGAGTATCCGCAGCGATAAAATCATTCCGGGGAGAAGGAACAAATTGCCAGTCGCCGAGAAGAAAAGCTTTGTTTAAACCCCGATATTGACTGCTTCGGGTTAATCTATTAGCCAGAAGCAGCGGACTCATCTGCAAGCCTTCTTCTGGAATATTAAGCTCAGTTTCGAACGAGGTGAACTCCTTAGAAACAAAATTCTTCAGCAAAATGCTCAGCTTGTATTTTCCGGGAACAAGGGGGAAGACATCTTGAAAGCTCATCAGGCGATCTTTAATCCTGGCCACTTGGGCATCACTCAAATTGAGTGGAATCCGGCGATTAAATTGATATACTTGCTGGCCATTATCATCAGTAACAATCCCGTTTATTTCCAGACTGGTTTGATAATTTCCGCCGTCTTTTTCCAGGGATAGTTTCTTGGGCTCTATTAAATAATGGACATAATATATACCATCTGGAGAACGATAAACGCTGGCCAGGGCATCACTATCAATATAATTAGCTGAATATTCAACCTCGATAATATCTCGGTACCTGAAAAGTTTATCAGCATAGGTATCTTTTACTTTGTAAATTGGAGCGTTCGGGATTTTTTGATAGAGCAAGATATCAGAAGCCATGGTCGGTCTTAATTCCGTCAATGGTTCGCCTTCAATCAGGCTCAAAGATACATTGGCCACACTGGGCTCAATATTCACCAGAGATTGATAAGCCTGGGAATAATCAGTCATATCTCCGCTGTAATGAGGCATCAATTTCTGGGGACCGTCTTTTATTGGAGAATAAAGCTGATATTCCCCATTTCCGTTTGGTTTATAAAATACAACGGAAAAAGCGTTGGGCAAACCATACTCAGCCATCCCTTGATAAAACCAGATGACTGTCGGATAAAGATCATAAAGATTTTCATATTTTTCTATGTAGCTCGGTTCACCCAAAATTATGTAAATCCGGCCCATATCAGTCCGCCACCCCGGCTCAGGTGATTCTTTCCCAAAGTGCTCGTTAGCATACTTTATCCGCCGGTAATGTTCTTCCTTGAATTCATTTTCTGGGGTATTCGGATTCGGGTCGCGCTGTTTCCAGAAGGCTTCGATAAACATATCCCGCTGGCGATCATTTTCCAGGCTAAGGAAAACTTCCTTTTCCTTGGGGGAAATTATATAAACGACTTCCTCTTCCAGCCATTTTCTATATTTTTCAGGAAGCGTTTTTATTAATTCCTTGGTCGATTTAGGCTTGACCTTCGTCTGGGCTAAGGAATAATTAGAATAAATTAATAGACCAGAGATTAAAATAACTAAAAATAGCAACCATTTATGTTTCATCTTATTTTTCATCTTTGCTCCTTATGCTATATTATAATATATAAAGAATTGCTTCAAGGCTTGAGCTCTGAAAATGTCTTGACAAAAGTAAAAGCCTGGCTTATTTATTATAAAGAAATTTCGAATTCCATAAGCTCTCCCCTTTAGAAAAAACTGAAGGTCGAGAATTGCAGGGGAAAAATGGTAAAAAAGTTGAAAAAAGAAAAGGCTACCTCTAAAAAAAAGGCTGAGAAAGCTAAAACTGGGCAGGCCGAATTTCTGACTGCCGAGCAAACTATCAGCCAGGAAATGCTCGAGCAGACTCTGGACCCTCTTTTTCTGCATAAAGCTATCGAGTCTGAAATTACTCCATCTAACCATATGAAAACTTTATCTGATGATTTCGATGAATTTGAACTTCAAGATATACTGCCTAAAGATTCCAGAGCGGAAGGTCCTCCATCCCCTGAAGTCATCGAATCCGACCATGATCCCATAAAAATATATTTCAGAGAAATGGGAAAAATTTCCCTTCTTTCCCAGCAAGACGAAATCGATCTCGCTCGCCAAATGGAAAGAGGTAAGAAAATCCAGCTCCGGGCACTGCTTAAAACCCGGCCAGCGGTCAAGGATATAGTTTCTTTACGCGATTTGGCCGACACCGAGCCAGAGAAGTTCTTGCGGTTCTTTGATGAAACCGAAGATTTTGAAGATGATGTGGCCAGGAAAAAGGTAAAAGCGTTTAAACAAACGCTCGACCGTTTCCAGGAGCTGGCCAACGAGCTCAACTCTCTCAAACCATCAACCAGAAATGCTTTTGCCCGGGGCCGGCTGATTATAAAAATGTACAACATCCTGGAGGAACTACATCTGTCCCCCGAGAAGATGGCTAATACGATTAGTCGGTTGCGAGATATTCTTTATATTTTGAATGAACTTGAAGAAAAAAAAGAAGAAGCCCAATTAGCCCTCCATAAAACCAAGGTAAAAGCAGCAGTCGAAGCTTTGAAACAAAAATTGAATGAATATGCCGCCGAAGAAAGGGTTTATCGTCAAGAAACCGGCCTTAAGGCTGCTGAGCTGCGCCGAATTCTCAGGGATATAAGCCGCGGCGAAAAAATACAGAAACACGCCGAGAACAAGCTGATTGAAGCCAATCTTAGGTTAGTGGTTTCGATAGCCAAGAACTATGTCAACCGCGGGCTCAGCCTTTCAGATCTAATCCAGGAGGGTAACCTCGGCTTGATGCGCGCCGTCCAAAAGTTTGATTATCATCGGGGGTTCAAGTTTTCTACCTATGCCACCTGGTGGATTAAGCAATCCATTACCCGGGCTATTGCCGATCAGGCCAGAACCATCCGCATTCCTGTCCATATGGTCGAAACAATCAATCGACTAAAGAAAATTCATCAGGAGCTTGTCCAGAAAACTGGCCGGGAGCCAACCGTCCAGGAGATCGCTGAAGCAGTAAAAATGCCAGTAGCTAAGGTAACTAAAATTCTCCAGGACAGCCAGGAGCTCCTTTCGCTGGATTCACCCATTGGTGACGATGAAGAAAGCTTCCTGAGAGATTTCGTCCAGGATATCTACAATCCTTCTCCAGCCGACATTGTCATCCGGGCCAACCTCAAGGAACAAATTACCAAGGCGATTAATACTCTGACGGAAAGAGAGGCCACGGTTATTAAAATGAGATTCGGCATCGGAGATGGGCAGGAGCACACCTTAGAAGAAATCGGCCAGAAGCTCAAGGTCACCAGAGAAAGGGTTCGCCAGATAGAAACTAAAGCTCTGCGCAAATTAGCTGAATCAGCGTTAAGAGAAAAATTGAAATCATTTTCAGATACTCCAGCCAGCCAGGCCTGATGAAACTCCACGGGTTCTTTTGCCTGGGTTCTTTACGTCGGCCTGAGTTTTAGGTTTCAACTTGCTCCCGGGTTTTCAGCTTGAATCCAGCCTGAATTAAGATACTTGAATTAAGATATTTTTTCTCCTCTTGCTTCCAGTCCCATTTTTCTTAAAGCTTCGTCTCCCCGCGATTGAGAAGGTGCCTCGCCGGGCAGATAAAGCAGGACTCCTCCCTTAATCGGCCTGATTTCAATTTTCTTCTCTTCGGCCAGTTTATTGGTAGCCTGAACTGGATCCTGGGAAAAATATTTTTTAAATGCTTCGTTAAAACCACTATAAACTGAATGGATACCCTTAAATTCACCTAACCTCAATGACCTAATAGCTAAGTGCACAAATTCCTCGATAGTGAGTTTTTCCCTTTTGCTAAGGTTTAGATGGCGTTCGGTCATGCTTCCTCCTTTCTGCTTTAAAAGACGAGTGGGTTTTAGTTTTTTACTCACTATTTTTTATTTTTTCTTTAGATTATTTCCGGTCGAAACTTAATTTTTTTAATCTCTCTTTTTTTGTATAATTAATCAGAAATTTAAATGGATTTTATAGAATGAAAAAACTAAAGAAAAAACTGTTAATTTTCACCGGGAGTCCCCGGAGAAACAGCAACAGCACTATCCTGGCCAGAGAAGCGGCCAAAGGTGCCAGGAAGGCTGGAGCGGAAGTTGAAATTATCAATTTAGCTGAATTAAAGGTTAATCCCTGCTTAGCCTGCAATCGCTGCCGACGTAGAGGGCCAGGGAAATGTGTTCAGGCAGACGACCTTCAAAAAATTTACCCCAAACTGCTAACCGCCGAGGCTATTATCCTGGCTCATCCTGTTTATTGGTTTAATATTAATTCCCAGACTAAATTGTTTATTGACCGCTGGTATGCCTTTGGAGGTAACGATTACGCCTGCTTTAAAGGCAAAAAAGTGGGAATCATCCTGACTTATGCTGATAAAGACGTTTTTAGTTCGGGTGGAGTCAATGCCCTTCGCTCTTATGAGGATATCTTCAATTACTTGGGGGCTGAAATTGTTAATCTGGTTTATACCTCGACTTCAGAAAAGGGCAAAGTCAAAAAAGATTCAGCTATCTTAAAAGAGGCCTTCAACCTTGGCCAGGAAATAGTTTCTTAAGAATAATCTCTTAATTAAAAAAAATTTTTCAATTATTCGCTTTTTCCAGCGACTAAATATTTTTGGTGCGATAAATTAGGATTGAGGGGAGGAATGAGGCAATGAATCGGGCCACGCCGAAATTATTTTTTTTATCCTTTGTTTTTTTTCTTATTATTTTACATCTGGTTAATCAACCTTCTTTTACCCAAAATAAATCATCGGCCACAACCTTAGACAAAGAGGCTTTAAAAAAACTCCAGGAGCTAAAATATGTTCAAGCTTATCGCTTAACCGGGCCTATAGAGCTCGATGGCTTTCTTAAAGAAAAAATATATAAAAATCCTCCTGTAGAAGATTTTATCCAAACCGACCCGATAGATGGAGCTCCGGCCAGCGAGAAAACCAAAGTTTGGGTATTTTACGATAACAACAACCTTTATGTAGCTGCCCTCTGCTATGACTCTGACCCTAAAGGGATTGTTGGTCAGCTCGGAAGAAGAGATTACTTAGTAGATTCCGATTGGTTCATTTTTTATGTCGATCCTTATTATGACCGCCGCAGTGGTTACGCCTTCTGGGTCAACCCCTCAGGTTCAATAATTGATAAAGCTCTTTATAACGATATCAACGAAGATAGCAGCTGGGACGGAATCTGGGAAGCCCGCACCCAGATCCTCCCTGAGGGCTGGTCGGTCGAAATAAAAATTCCTTTTAGCCAGCTTCGGTTTCCCAAAAAAGAATCTTATCTCTGGGGAGTCAATTTTCAGAGAATAATTAAAAGAAAAAATGAAAAAGTTTCTTTTGCCTGGGTTCCCAAGGAAGATAATGCCTTTGTCTCTCGCTTTGCCCGATTGGAAGGAATCAAAGATATCCGGCCGGGAAGAAGAATAGAGGTCTTTCCTTACACTGTCGGGCAGGGTGAATTTAGCCCGGCCGAGCCAGGCAATCCTTTTGAAACGGGGCATAAATATAAAGGAAATGTCGGCCTCGACCTGAAAGCTGGACTTAAAACCAATCTTAACCTTGACCTGACAATTAACCCGGATTTTGGCCAGGTGGAAGTTGATCCGGCAGTTATTAATCTGACTGCTTATGAAACTTATTACGAAGAAAAAAGACCATTCTTTATCGAAGGATCCTCCATTTTTAACAATTTCGGACGGGGAGGAGTTTATATTACCGCCAATTTAAACTGGCCCAACCCTTCCTTTTTCTACAGCCGGAGAATCGGACGTCAACCTCAGGGCTATGTAACTCACGAAGGTTATGTTAATTTTCCTGACCGTTCAACCATCATTGGAGCTTTTAAACTCACTGGTAAACTGGGTTCAGGCTGGAACATAGGGATCATCAATGCGGTCACCGCCCGGGAATATGCCACCGTTGATGACCTGACCAATCGCTATCAGGAGGAAGTAGCTCCATTTACCTATTATGGAGCTTTTAGAGCTCTGAAAGAATTTAATAAGGGTCAAGAGGGCCTTGGATTTATGTTCACCAGCGTAATTCGTGATTTGAGAGTGGAAAGCCTGCAGTCTCTCCTGCCGGACGAAGCTTTCGGCTTGGCAATTGATGGCTGGTCCTTCCTTGATAAGAAACGGAACTGGGTCCTGGGTGGCTGGGCCGGCGGGACTTTTATCCACGGAAGTCAGGAAGCAATTTACCTTTTGCAGCGTTCTTCCATCCACTACTACCAGAGGCCGGATATAAATTATGTAAGCCTGAATCCTGAAGCCACCAGTCTTTCAGGCTGGGGTGCCAAGTTTAGTCTGGCTAAGCAGCAGGGTCATTCGTTAGTTCTCCTTTCAGCCGGCGCCCTTTCGCCCGGGTTTGATCCCAATGATGCTGGCTATCAGCGAAGCCTCTCAGACAAAATAGATTTCCAGGCTCTTTATGGCTATCAATGGACTAAGCCCGGCCCAGTTTTTCGGCAGTCTTTGCTCATGGGCGGCTTCGAGCGGGTCTACGACTTTGGCTGGGATAAAACTTTTGACGCCTGGTTAGTCAATTTGCAGGGAGTTTTTAAAAACTGGTGGCTAATAAACGCTATGGCCACTTATTATCCAAAATCCTACAGTAATACTTTGACCAGAGGCGGGCCCTTAGCTTTGATCCCCGAAGGTTACTACGGTTATTTTGAGGTCGATTCCGATACCCGAAAAAAGTTCGTTTTTTATGGCACAGTTGATTATACCTGGATAAAACAAAAGCAAAACGAATGGGACATAACCCTTGGCTTACGCTGGAAACCCAAGCCGAACTTCAACCTTTCCATCGGTCCTCAGATAGGGAAGAAATTCAATGAAACCCAGTGGCTGACTTCAGTCGCCGATCCTTTGATGACCGCAACCTATGGGAGAAGGTATATCTTTGGTCGAATCGACCAGACAGTGGTGGCCAGCGAAATTCGGCTTAACTGGATATTTACGCCGCGATTCAGCCTGCAAGTTTACCTCCAGCCTTATATCGCAGTCGGGAAATACGATCGTTTTAAGCAATTAAATGCCCCCCGGACTTATGATTATCTAATCTTTGGACAGGCCCCCTCGACGATTTATTTCCAAGATGGTTATTACTTTATCGATCCGGATGGGCCTGGCCCAGCGGCCTCTTTCTCCATTTATAATCCTGATTTTAATTATAAGTCGCTGCGAGGAACAATTGTCCTGCGCTGGGAATATCGTTTGGGTTCACTTCTCTATTTAGTCTGGACCCAGAACCGGGCTGATTATTCCCATCCAGGAGATTTTTCTCTCGGGCGCGATTTGGGGGATCTATTTGCTGCTCCCGGTGACAATGTATTTATGATCAAGCTAACCTACCGGCTGAATCTTTGAGAGAGAAAGGCAACAGCCAATATAAGAAGAATTTTCTGCTAACCAGCTCTAAAAAATTATCACAAATTTAACTGAAAAAGTTCAGCTTAAAATAATTAAAAATCCGAACCATCAAGCAAGTCATAATAGTTGAATCAATTGTTAGCTTACTAATTCTCCCACAAGAATTAATACTGGTAACCTTGACAAAACCCTGGCCCTCGCTATGATATATGGCTAAATTTTTTTAAGGTAGAAATTCAACTCCAATGCCCTGGATAACTGTCGTTCTGCTGGTTGTATCTAACATTTTTATGACCTTTGCCTGGTATGGCCACTTGAAATTTAAAAGTCTCCCTTTATGGAAAGCTATTGTTTTCAGCTGGTTAATAGCCTTTTTAGAATACTGCTTTCAGGTTCCCGCCAATCGTTTAGGTTATGGGAAATTGAGCGCGGCTCAATTAAAAACTGTCCAGGAAATTGTAACTCTCTCAATATTTTCAATTTTTTCCATACTTTACCTTAAAGAAGATTTCCGCTGGAATTATTTAATTGGTTTCTTTTTCATCATCCTGGCGGCCTTCTTCATCTTCAAAAAATAATTGATTACCTATAATTACCTACCCGACAAAATCACCGCCAGAAATCAGCTTTGATCTTTTATCAAGAAGAAGCAATATGCCGATAATATTTTACTATAAATTTTTCCTGAACTTCATAGGACCAGTGAACATCCCTGATAAACCGGGCCGCTTCTTCCTTCTTACCTTCTCTTATATAGCGGACCAACTGAGCATGTTCGCCGATAGAAGATTCTTCCCATTCTTTGACAAAACCCTGAGGTCGGGGAAAATCATAAAGTCTTTTTTTTAAATTATTGACGATGCGCATGAGCTTTTGATTGCCGCACAGGTCTAAATAGGTGTTATGAAACTTCAAGTTCTTTTCGTAATACAAATCAAAATCATCCGCCTTAATGGCCTCTTCCATCTCCTGGTTCATCTGGTCCATAAAATCAATTTCCGCTTTACCCAACCGATCGAACGCCCTGATGATGGCAATGCTTTCCAAGGCGCCAATGATTTCATAATAATTTTTTATATCCTCCACCGTGAGGATATTGACGACTACTTTTCGCCGCGGCAAAATAGTGACAAAATCCTCGCTTTCCAACTGAAGCAAAGCATCCCGCAGCGGAGTCCGGCTGACCCCCAGCTTCTTGGAGGTCTCCTCCATATCAATTACTGAACCGGGCAAAATTTCCCCCCGGCGCATTTGTTCCCGTAAAAAATCATAAACCTGTTCTTTCAAGGATTTAACGTTAAGTACTGGCTTATTGATCATTGGTGCTATTTCTCCTTCCTTTTAAAATTTTTAACTCTGATAATAATCAACATTTTCGGCGGTAATGATATCAATCTGCATCATTATTTTTTCTTTAACTTTTTCCCCCAGTACCACGTGCCGGAAAAGGGCATAAATTCCCTCATAACCCTGGCGCTCGGATTGCTGGCTGATCAAAAAATCAATGACCTTTTCCTTGAGCAGCTTGACATTCCGCGGAATCGGATCGTAGCCAATTAAAATTACCGGCTGTTTGCCCGAATTACTACTCCACCACTCGGCTACCTTATGGGTCATCGCATTGGCCACAAATATCCCCGCAATATCTTTATTTTTCCGATAAAAATCTTCCAGCCTGGTCTTGGTTTTGGAAACCGACCAGTGCCCATCAATCTCTGTAACCACTGACTCAAAGCCCGGCCAGTTACAGCTGCCTTTAAGAAAACCCTCGATTCTCTCGGCAATATGATAATCTTCAGGCAGAACTTTAATTACCGCAATTTTACCCTGCTTACAGTGGACAGTTTGTTTCATTAAGCAGGAGGCCAAAACTCCGCTCTGGAAAGCATCCTGGCCAATAAAGGATAAGGGCTTAATTCCTGGAACATATGAATCGAAAAAAATCACAGGCAGATTTTCAGGCAACTCCTGTAAAATCTGTCCGAAGCTCTTAGGAAGAACCGGAGCCGCCAACAAACCATCCAGTTTCTCCCGCCACATCTTTTTTCCGGCCAGGAGAACCGATTTCTCTTGGTAACGGTCAAAAAAGAAAAAGTTCACTTGGACTTTATGAGAAAAGAGCTCCTGCTGAGCTCGCTCTATTCCCCGAAGAGGAAGCGTCCAGTAGAGGCTATCCTGTCCCGGCCTGGGCATTAGCACCCCAAATTTAAATACCTTTCGCAGCTTCAGGTTTTTGGCAAAAATATTGGTCCGATAATCAAGTTCTTTGATTACCTGCGACACCCGCTTCAGAGTCTCCGGGTGAACGCGACCGCGCCGATGGAGCACCCGGTCGACCGTCCCGATAGAGACCCCAGCTTTTTTAGCGATATCTTTTATAGTAACGATAGCCTGCCCTCTCAGCCCTAAATTTCTCAAGAAAAATTCTTATCAAATTATTAAAAAAAATACAATATCTTAGGTAAAATATTTAAAAATCAAAGATTGAAGTAAGCTGTATTTTGCTTATGTTGTAATTTTAAGGCTGGTTTTCTAATTTTGAAGGGGAATTGACTGGTCATCCGTTCTAATAAAAGACAACCTGCCAGAGGATGATGACTCAGAATAATAGCTAAACAGGAATGTTCGCTAATTTTCTAAGGTCTGATCAATTTCCAACTATTGATGACCTTAACCGGCCTCAAGCCAGAGACCAAATTTTTTTAGCTCGCTAAAAACCATAGGCTAATGTTTAGGCTGATGGTATCTACGATAATTTGTCTTTTTAATCATTTATCCAGCTACTCAATTCTCAAAGGATGGTCAATAGCCCAGGCCTTTTTTTAGCCGTTCATATTCCTGCCAGATCTCGTAAGGCGTGTGGCGCCCAAATTTTTCCATGAATTTTTTAATATCCTTCAATTCCTCTTCCCATTCTTCAGGATTTATCCTGAAAAGTTCCTCGAAATTTTCATCAGGCAAATTAAGACCAGTCAAGTCCAGATCTTTTTTCTCGGGAATTAGCCCCAAAGGGGTTTCTTTTGCTCCGACTCGTCCATTAACTCTATCAATTATCCATTTTAATATCCTGATATTTTCCCCGAAGCCCGGCCAGAGAAATTCTCCTCGCTCATTGCGGCGGAAAGCATTTATTGAATAGATTTTCGGAGGGTGAGTCATCAGCCGGCCCATATTAATCCAGTGCCTGAAATAATCTCCCATGTTATACCCGCAGAAAGGCAACATAGCCATAGGATCGCGTCTCAAAACCCCAACCTTTCCAGCGGCCGCGGCGGTGGTTTCAGAGCCAGTCCTCGCTCCCATAAAAACACCGTGTTCCCAGCTAAAGGCTTCGGTAATCAGTGGGATTAACTTACTGCGCCGACCGCCGAATAGCAGGGCCGAAATAGGCACTCCCATGGGGTTGTCATACTCCTTAGAAAGGGTAGGGCAGTTATAGACGGAAACCGTAAATCTTGAATTCGGATGGGCTGCAGTTGCTCCCTGGCCAGGCTTCCATGGCCTTCCCTGCCAATCAACCAGATTACTCGGAATCGGTCCTTCCAGGCCTTCCCACCAGGGAGACATAGTATCAAGGTCCAGGGCAACATTGGTAAAAAGAGTGGGATAAAAATTGGAATTATGGATAGTCCTCATCATATTGGGATTCGTTTTCCAGGAAGTCCCAGGAGCCACTCCAAAAAAGCCAAATTCTGGATTTATGGCATAAAGACGCCCATCCGGGCCGATATTAAGCCAGGCAATATCATCGCCAATAGTCCAAACGCGATATTCGGGCAGGGCTGATTCCAGCATGGCAAAATTAGTTTTACCGCAGGCTGAGGGAAAAGCCCCAGCCAGATAAGTGATATTTCCATGAATATCCTCTACTCCGATAATCATCATGTGTTCAGCTAACCAGCCATATTTTCGCCCAAGCCACGAAGCAATTCTTAAGGAAAAACATTTTTTGCCAAGGAGGGCATTTCCTCCGTAGCCGGAGCCAATGCTCCAGACCAGATCTTCTTCTGGAAAATGCATGATGAAGCGCTTGTTAGGATCAAAATCTCCAACGGTATGAATTCCTTTAACAAAGTTTTCGGAATTGCCTATTTTTTCCAGAATTTTTTTCCCCAGCCTGGTCATAATTCGCATGCTCACTGCTACGTAGGAAACGTCGGTCAGCTGAACGCAGGCTTTAGCATAGGGCGAGTCGGGGTGTCCCATCATATAGGGAAGAACATACATTGTTCGGCCGCGCATAGCTCCCCGGGAGAGCTTAGTTAGAAGCTTCTTAGCTTCCTCCGGATGCATCCAATTATTATTCGGGCCGGTGGTTTCCCGGTCAGAATGGCAGACATAAGTCAGATGTTCGGTCCGGGCTACATCAGTTGGGTGAGAGCGGTGAAGATAGGCCTTGGGCCAAAGTTTCTGGTTCAATTCCAAGAAAATATCATGCTGCTCAATTTTTTCCTCTTTTCTGCCCATCTCGATGATCCGGCGGGCTTCGCCTTCTGAGCCATCGCACCAATAAATATTTTTTGGCTGAAGTAATTCCGCTTGCTTTTCTACCCACTTTTCTATAGCTGCAGCCATCTTTCTGCCTGTAAAAATAAATTAAGGTTTTCTAATAACATACCAATTTAATTTTGTCAAAGACTCGGTTCCTCAGCCAAAAGTGTAGTTAAATATTCCTATCTTCCCAGCTGATTATTCTCGCCTGTTTTATTAAAAGGTCTCCTTTTAAATTCACTTTGGAATTTAATTTCAACTCTCTGGCCTCTAATCTTATCCGGTCTTAACACAAGAATAACTCTTTTATATAATCCTTTTGAAAAGTAAACCAGGAAACACCATTAGGAGGTTTATAATGAAGCAGCTTCTTTATTTTGTTCTAATAACCATTTTGGCTGTTTCAAGTTTCCTTTTTATTCCGGTTCAGAGGCTAACTGCTCAGGAACAATCGATCATTATACTGCCTGCGCCCCAAACTGATGGAGGCAAGCCTCTTATGTTGTGTCTGAAACTCAGGCAGAGTAATCGCCAGTTCAGCTCAGAGAAGCTTTCCCTTCAAACTCTTTCCAACTTGCTCTGGGCCGCTTATGGGATCAACCGGCCTGATTCGGGCAAAAGGACAGCACCTTCAGCCGTAAATTGGCAGAACATTGACCTATATGTGGCTACGGCTGATGGCCTTTTTCTGTATGACGCCAAGCAAAATGCTCTCATCCCAATTCTTAAAGAAGATATCCGGGCTCTTTGCGGGACCCAGGATTTCGTTAAAAGTGCGCCCTTAAATTTAATTTACGTTGGAGATTATGCCCGAATTCCTCGGGGTACTGAAGCTGACAAGCTTTTTTATTCAGCCGCTCATACCGGATTTATTTCTCAGAATGTTTATCTGTTTTGCGCCTCAGAAGGTTTGAACACCGTGGTTAGAGCTTCCATCAATAAAGAAGAATTGGCCAAAGCCATGAAGCTTCGTCCCGAACAGCATATCATCTTGAGCCAGACGGTCGGTTATCCCCCAAAATAATTTAACCTCCGACCAAACTGATGGTAGTGGGCCAATTAAAAGCCCCGGTTACTCTGATTATCATCAGTAAAAAGAACCTAAGCTTTATGAGGATTTATTATGGGCAGAGCAAGAATTTTTAGATATATCAATAGCTTGGACCTTTTCAAATCAACCTTCAGCCAATGATTGTTTAATTTTAATTACCCAACGAGGACGTAAGCTTGCTCTTTGTCCAGCTGGCTAAAAAAACTGACTCCCAAAAATTTCTTTAAAACTCAGCTCGGCTTCCGCCATAACCAGACAGCCATTTCCCAGGCACCCCGGTTAGCCCAGGTGCAATATGGAATCAGGAAAAGATCCTGATTTCTTATTTCTCGGCCCTTCTCATCCACTATCAGGCCGCGCCCGGTAATTATACCTACGCCACCTAAAAGGTCATCTCGATACCATTGTTGAAGTTTGCTGGAATCAGGTAAGGCCAGATTTAAAGCGGTGCCCCCATTATCCCTCCCTTCGGCACAATAGACTATCGGACCCCGCTCGACGGCTACTTTTCCCCGGTCTTCTTCTACCTTCTCATTCGCCAGTACTCTCCTTATCTCCATAGGAAAAAAGACCTCAAGGACATCGCCCCGGACCCATTTTCTTCTAAGGCGCAGATATCCTCGATCAATATTAACTGGGATTGCTTTTCTATTCAGTCTGATAACAATCTGCTCCTTGTTACCATCAAGATAGGAATAAAGATCACTGGGCACAGGACGCCCCTGGACCCAGCCTGGAATCCTGAGACAGAGGGTAAATTCTCTCACCCTGGAAGGGTTTAACCCGATTTTTAATAAACCCAACCATGGATATTTATTTTCCTGAATAATTTCCAGACGGCTGTTTTTGAACTCAAAGTTGGCCGTCGAGTTAACCAAAAGATTTATAAAAACTTCTTCCTCGGAATGGGCATAGATGTAGGCAGGGAAAGTGGCTAAAAAACGGGCAGCGTTCGCCGGGCAGCAGGCTACCTCAAACCAGCTACTTCTTTCATAGTTGCCCCGGGAAGCCAAGGGATTCTGGTAAAAAAATTTATCTCCCGAAAGTCCCACCCCCGAAAGGAGCCCATTGTAAATAATTCTTTCAAGCACATCTATATACTTTCCGTCGCCAGTCAGTTGAAAAAGCCTTTGGTTCCAGAAGGCATTACCGACGGCAGCGCAGGTTTCAGCGTAGGCCGTCAAGTTGGGCAGTTCATAATTGGCCCCAAAGGCTTCATATTCTCCGGTCGAGCCAATTCCGCCTGTAAGATAGAGCTTCTTGCTTACCACATTCTCCCACAGCCTCTCACTGGCTTGAGCATATTCAGGGAAACCACCCAAGGCAGCCATATCGGCCATAGCTGAATAAAGGTAAACAGCCCGAACAGCATGCCCGACGGCTTCAGTCTGTTCGAGCACGGGCTTGTGGTTTTGCAGGTATTCTTCAGAATTGTAGATATAAAAAGGCGATGTTTTTGGGTATACTTCGCCCCCGTGATAATGCCCGCGTTCATCCAGGAAAAATTTAGCCAATTGGAGATAGCTTTGGTTACCAGTAACTCGATATAATTTTATCAGCCCAATTTCCACCTCCTCATGGCCAGGGAAGGCTCGCAATTTATCTGGGCCAAAAGTCTTGACTAAAAGATCGGCACTTTTTATGGCTACCTGCAGAAGATTCATTTCGCCAGTCGCCTGATAATAAGCTACCGCCGCTTCATAAAGATGACCAAGATTATAGAGCTCATGGCTTACCCGCAGGTTTGACCAGCGTTCTTTTCCCGCCCCTGGTGCTGGATTTTTGGGGTCGATCGTCCTGGCAGTATAAAGATAACCATCCGGTTCTTGGGCCCGGGCAATTATCGACACCAGGTCATCGATTTGCTTTTTAAGTTCAGGATTAGGATTAGTTTTTAGAGCATAAGCCGCCGCTTCTATGGCCTTATAGACATCAGAATCATTATATCTTTTACCGGTGAACTTTCCAGTTTTCAGGCCCGCCGCTATCCTGAAATTATCGACTCGACCAGTTTCTTCATTCATCTTAAAAAGGTAGGGTATGGTCACCAACCGATTGGTTTCCATTCTGGGAGCCCAAAAATTATCCGTCACCTTGACTTCCCAAAAATTAACCGGCTTTATCGGGTAATCACCTAACTTTCTAATCTGTTCCTCCTTCTGGACAGCCGAAAATGCCGGGCCGGCTAACAAGACTGCCAGGAGCAAAATAATATATGAATTTATTTTCATATATTGAAGAAAATTGCACCCGCCTTTATTTCTCTCCATTAGCCATCTCCTTTTCATTTTATTTAATTTTTCATTTTATTAAATTCACTCTAATTATTAACTTAAATCTAAGCCTCTTCCACCGTGGCCTTCCGATGGCTGAGAAGAAAAGATTTCCTGGAACTCTGGCCATATTTTCCCACTTGATTATATTTTAGCGCTTTTTTTATCTTTCAAGCTATTTACCTTCGCCATCATTTTCTTCTAAACTGATAGAGAGTGATACTCAGGGGTGGAACAGTCAATTTTTCCGGCCTAAAGTTTTCCTGGATTTCTTCTATCTTTACCTCAGGTTCTCTGCCCGGGACGTTACAAGAATTCTCATTGGAGCCGGTAATTCGGAAAATCTTTTCAACTTTAGCCAAAGGAAAATTCTTTATGTTTAAAGAAAGCTTCTGGGTCTCTCCAGTGGCGTTAACCACAGCCAAGGTGAGAGTTTTTCCGTCTTCTTTCCAGGCCGCCATAATATCCAGAGGCTCTGGCTGGCCCGAAATTTTCACCGGAATCGTTCCGAATTCATTCCGGTAAAGCTTGAGCACCAGTCCGGTAGTGTCAAACACGGCTTCAGTTTTGGAAGTTTTGATGGCCCCGATGACGTTGACTGTCTGAGCATAATTGGCCATATAGATGATACCAGCCTGGCGATAGTACTCGTGCAAACCAGCGGCAATACCCAGGGCATCTTTCAGAAAATATTGGGTGCCCAGTTCGCCGTAGATATACGGCCCATACCAGTAATTCCATTCATCCAGAGCGATTCTTATGTTTTTGCCTTTGAGCTCGGGAATGGTTTTTCTGTAATATCGGTGAGCCTCGGCGATTCGCCTTATGGCTCTCGGCACCTGAAACACATGGGTCAAAAGTCCCGGCTGTTCGCCCACGTAAAAATGCTCGCTGATAAAATCCAGATAGTCAGCACAAGCTTTGAGCATTCCTTCGCTCCAACTACCGATCGCTCCGACCCCGACGAGCTTTATGCTTGGGTCTTTGGCCTTCATCGCCTGGGCAAAACGATTGTGTCGGAGCACATAATCTTTAAGCGGCATATGCCCGAGCTGCCAGTCGCCGTACATTTCGTTGCCAATCGACCAGAATCGGCAACCGAAAGGTTCAGGGTGCCCATTCTGCGACCGCAGACGCCCCATCGGCGAATCCGCTGGGCCATTGACATACTCTACTTCCTCTGCCGCCAGGGTTTCATTCCCCTGGCCGCTATTTACAGTGATGTAAGGTTCAGCTCCGACCAGGCGGCAAAAAGTCATAAACTCATGGATTCCAACATCATTTGGCTCAATCCCTTCCCAAGCAGGATTCTGGCCCGGTCCGGATCGCCCAGCCCATCTTTCCAATTATAGCCGGAAGCGAAATTTCCTCCGGGCCACCGGTAAATTGGCGAATTAAGTTCTCTAAGAAGTTTAATCACCTCCGGCCTGAAACCTTCCAGATTATCAGCCGGCATCAAAGAAACTGCTGCCACCCGGAAAGCTTCGCTACCACGGCTGACAATTTCCAGCCGGCCATTGTCGGTGGTTCTACCGGAAGTAAAAGAAAAATAATACTTTTCATATTCAGGCTTAATCTTCTCTATGGTAAAGACCTGGCGGTCATTTTCGCCATCCCCCCAAACCAGCCTCACCGCAACTGGCAGCACACCCGGGTCTCCAGCCAAGACAATTCTTCCGTTATATTTTCGTCCAGCCTGAAGACTCAGACCTTCCTGAAAAAGCCCGGCTTTTTGGCCATCGCCTTTTAGCCTTATCTCTGGCACGGGTACGCCAGCATAGACCAAAAGCGGGTTCATATGGAAGGAATGCGGCTGACCCAAAATTTTCCAGGGCGATTCAGCTGACCCAACCGGATAGTAAAATTTCCGGTCATTTAACATTTCAGCCCAGATTCCCTGGTAAATGCAATGCCCTAAGTGCTCAATGAACTGACCGTAAATATATTTAGAAACGGAAGGAAGCTTTTCTTCGGCATAAATAGTCGCCTGAGGTTTCAGAGTTCGCCCGGAAAGATATTCCAAGGAAATATCATCAAACCAAGCCTCACCGGTAACCTTTCCCCATCCACCAAACAGGCAATTAATTTGGAGGGCATCATTAAGCCCGGTATTAAGAATAAGTTCGACCCTGGTCCAATCATTAGTCCCAGTGAGGGCTTTAGTCTCCATCTTTTCGATTCCATGAATGTTCAGCAAGGCTCCTCTGCCCCCAGCTGACTTAAGGTCTTTCGTCTTTATCCAGCCAGTTAATCGATAAGTGGAAAAAGGCTTAACCTGGACAATGGTTGACCAGGAGGCGTCTGCTCCTTTTACTGAGCTTATCGAAGCACTGTACTGACCGCTTTTCGAAAGTTTATCAATCTTAAAATTAGCTTCTCCCTGATAAGTTACCGCTCGCCAACCTACCGGCTGGCCATCCTGAACCTCCTCGAAAGACTGGTTACGGAGAAGCGGCGTTCTTTTGTCAGCTTGAACTTTGGAAGAAAAAAATATAATCAGCAGCAGAAGCCCAAGAACAAAAATCAAACTGGTTCTAATCTTTTTATTTTTCTGCGGCCAATTTTGACTTCCGGCCATCCAATTCAAAATATTCTTCTTAAGCATGACCTTCTCCTTGCTATTTAATCTCTCCTTTTCTCAGCCTCTTTCGAGACCACTTTTGAACACTTAAAGAGGACCAATGTTCAACCCCCCTCCCAGTGGTCCTAATTTTTTCCGACGCTTTATTCGGCTTTATTTTTCAGCGTTGCTCCTTTCCTGAAGTTTAATTTTGACCGTTTTAAAATTGGTCTCGTATTTTAAAAGGAAATAAAATCTGGTCATTTCACCTCCCACTCCTGGAGGCCGGCAGAAAAATCTTTCTGAAACTTCAGCTCTATCTTTAAACCAGTGGTGGTTACAGGCGAAAATTTAACTATATTGTATTTATCTTTTTCTACCCCATATGAACCCTTAGCCTTTACTTCCGTCCAGTGATTACCCTGGCGGTAAAATAACTTCCAGGAAGCCGGCACCCGACATTCTCCTTCTCCCGTATCATCAAACCAGTATACAGCCACTTCCGACACCTTGACTGGTTTAGGAAATTCATAGCTAACCCATTCTGTTGTTCCCTTTTTAGGCCACCAATGGAGATAGCCTACCGAATGATCATCAGAATTTTCTGGTTCATATTGATCATTGATGAACTTAGTCCCCTTGGCTCCTTCCGAGGCTTCAACTCTGGCTTTCGAGGCCAAAGAGGGCTCAGGCTGAGGTCGGACTTTATCCTTTTCCCTGGCTATCCAGACAGCCATTTCTCCTCGGCCGCGATGGGCCCAGGCATAATAGGGAATCAAGGTAATTTCTTGCGCTTGGCTGATAATCTTTCCTTTTTCTACCTTAAAAGCTTGGCCGGGAGCTTTGATCAGAGTCACCCCGCCCAGGAGTTCAGGTTTAAATTCTGTGGTAAAAGCCGCTCCATCAGGCAATAGGAGATTACTAACCCGCCCATAATTATCTGGCCATTCTGCACAGTAAACTATTGGACCTCTCTGGACAGCCACTAATCCGAGGTCATCTTTTACCTTTTCATTGGCCAGAACTCGATGAGGTTCCATCGGCAGATTAATTTCGATGGTATCACCGGCTTTCCATTGTCGACTAATTGGAAGGAAACCATTTTCCAACTTGAGCGGAATTTCCTGGCCATTGACCTTAACCATAGGCCTGGTTTCGACCTTATCGGCAAAATAGTATAGGCCACCGGGAATAGCCTCCCCGAGTGCCCATCCTGGTATTCTCAGATAAACAGAAAATTCAGCCGCTTTTTCCGGTGATATTTTTATCTTAATATCGCCTTTCCAGGGATACTCGGTTTCCTGTTCGAGCTCCAGTTCCTGGTTATCCATCTTAACCTTGGAGGTACTCTGGCCATAAAGGTTCACATAAAGCCGATTTCCGGAAGTGGCATAAACATATTGCCCAAGTTGAGGCAGAAAGCGGGCTATATTCGGAGGGCAACAGGCGCACCCGAACCACGGGCTTCTTTCCTGCTGGCCAAATGAAGCCAGCGGATTAGCATAGAAAAATTTATCCCCGGAAAGTGATACTCCTGAAAGGACACCATTAAAAATAATTCGTTCAAAAACATCTAAATACTTTCCTTCCCCCTGGAGCAAAAACATTCGGTAGTTCCAGAAAGCATTGGCAATAGAGGCACAGGTTTCACAATAAGCGGAAGCATTCGGGAGATTATAAGCCGGGCCAAAGCCTTCCCAGGCACCAGTAGAACCAATTCCCCCGGTTAAATAAATCTTTCTAAAAACCACATCTTCCCAGAGCTTATCAAGAGCTTGAACATAAGCCTGGTCCCCGGTGAGAGCCGCTACATCAGCCATGGCGGAATACATATAAGCGGCCCTGACGGCATGGCCAACGGCTTCGGTCTGCTGCGTGACTGGTAGATGATCCTGGGAGTAAAATCCATACAGCTTGTGCCCTCGGGCATTGCCTCTCTGATCCAGGAAAAATTTGGCCTGATCCAGATATTTCTTTTCCCCAGTTAGGCGATAAAGCTTTACTAATCCGATTTCTATTTCTTGATGCCCGGGAGGAAGCATCAATTTCCCCGGACCAAAGTCTTTTAAAACCAGGTCAGCATTTTTTAAGGCGACATTCAGCAAGGTCTTTTTGTGAGTCGCCTGATAATGAGCTACCGCCGCCTCATAAAGATGCCCAGCGTCATAAAGCTCGTGAGCTTCCTCTTCTCTTTGCCACCTGCTATTTCCCAGCCACTCTTCAAGAGGAACCTTACCGCCCTTGTTTTTTATCGTTCTGGCGGTATAAAGATAGCCGTCTTTTTCCTGGGCGGCGGCTATTTTGGCAATTAAACTATCCAGGTACTTATCAAGTTCCGGATCATAATGGAGCATCAGGGCATAAGAAGCTGCTTCAATGGTCTTATAAACATCAGAGTCATCAAATGGATAGTTAGAACAGAAATCACCCTTCCCAGCCGGGCTAGCATTTTCAAAATTCTTAATTCTTCCAGTTGTTTCTTCTTCCTTAAAAATATGAGGAATGGTAACTTTGATATCGGTCTCTATTCTTTTGCTCCAGAAATTATCATCGAAACGGACATCTGTAAGCTTAATGCTCTTTATCGAGTAATCCAGCTTTTTCTCACTGCTACACGCGCCTATTAAAATAAAGGCAAGCAAAATGACCGTCAATTCTGCTATCTTTTTGCCAAGCTTAAAAGGTAACATCTTTTAACCTCCTCCAAAACTAAATATTGACACTATTTATCAAAACAATAAACACAATTTAAATTTTTTTTGCGAAAATGCATTCAAAAAAAATAAATAATTATTAGAAATAATCCAAAAATTTTTCTTGAAATATCTAATATATTTGATTTGACATTTCAATAAAATTATGCTATTTTTTCTCGGCACGGAAAATGCGAAAGAAAGATTTAAAAATAAGCTTAACCCTCCCTCAATCATAAACCTCTTTCCCCTCACAATCCCCCTGAACAAGAAGGGCACCCCAAAAAGGGTGCCCCATTTATTTTTGAGCCTGTCTATCTGACGAAAATTCTTCAAATTTATTCCTTTTTATTCCCTATTCGCTCTTTTTTACTTGTTCCCGTCTTGGGAACCACAGAGTATACTTTCCAAAACTACCGTTTTGAATTCAAGCGGCCAACTGATTCTTTTACTTATAACTGCCCTTTGTTCTTGAGCCTTTCCACCTGCCTCAAGGATTACCCGGTAAACTCCAGGCTCTACCTCGGGATTCCACCTTTTCCCCTCACTTTCTGTTCTCATATCCCAACCTAACCGATGAAGACCAGCCTGGTTTTCTCCCTCCAGTTCTTTGAGCAATTTCCCAGAAGAATCAAGAATTTTTATCTTTACTTTTTCGGGCAAATCATTTTTTAAGTAATAAAAAATAGCTACTTCCTCCGGTTCATTGGGGGTCATAAGGTGACTATCTCCAAGCAATTCATAATTACCAAAAACAGGATACTGCCTTTGCACCGCCGGCCTTATCGAAAAAAGATACGCTAACTGATTAAGGACCTCAGGCTTGAGCTCTTCCAGTGGCCAGATATTGGTTATCCAGATACCTCGCCCGTAGGTTCCAACTACCAAATCTTTTTCCCGAGGATGAATTAGGAGGTCGGTCACTTTTACCCTCGGCATATTATTCTGAAAAGGAAGCCAATTCTTTCCACCATCTAAGGTAATAAATAAACCATGGTCAGTACCAATTAAGAGCAACTCCGGATTCTTCGGGCCCTGAATAACCACATTTATCGGAAAATCGGGCAGATTCGATGAAAGACAACTCCAGCTCCGGCCATAATCTGTAGTTTTAAAAAGGTAAGGCTTAAAATCATCCTGACGGAATCCGCTTTTAGCCACAAAAGCAGTGCCCGCCTCATGAGGCGAGGCCAACACCCGACTGACCCAGATTTCGGACGGGCCGCCAGCCTTGGCTATAGCCAGGGTGCAATCAGCCCAGGTAGCCCCGCCGTTAGTAGTTACTTGAACTTTTCCGTCATCAGTGCCCACCCAAATTACTCCGGGCTTAACTGGAGATTCGGAAATTGTGGTGATAGTGCAAAAAGTAATATTTCCTGCGCCATGCTGTTTGCTCTTGTCATTGGTCGTCAGGTCCGGGCTTATTTCTTCCCAGTGTTCACCCCGGTCGAGAGAACGAAGCAGGCATTGAGCCCCGATATAAACAATAGAATTATTGTGGGGCGAAAGATGAATTGGTGGAGTCCAATTAAACCGGTAAGGCTCTTTCCTGGCCTCTCTCTCGGGTTGAATATCCCGACGGACTCCAGTCTTCTGGTCAAGGCGTCCAAAACCGCCAAACTCCCGACAGTTATAGACCCAGCGGCTATCAGATTTATCAACTACATTGTACATACCGTCCCCACCGCCTACGGTCACCCAATCACTCAGATTAACCGCTCCCGACCAGGAATTTGAAGGACCTTTCCAGGAATCATGATCCTGGAAACCGGCATAAATATTGTATGGTTCCTCCATATCAACATCGAGGGCATAAATCTCCCCCAGCGGGATATTATAAAAATGATGGCAGGTTTTCCCGCCGTCATAGGTTTCATAAACGCCCCCATCACTGCCTAACAGCATCCGGTTGGAATTTTGGGGATCAATCCAGAAAGTCCGGACATCACCAAAAGCTTTCTGGAAAAGAACCGTGTTGGGGTAATCGGCATCCCGCCAGGTCTTGCCGCCATCAACGGAGCTGGCCAGAGTTACGCCAGTGAGGTAGACAATCTTATCGTTATTGGGATCAACGAAAATCTGATTAAAGGAATAAGGAGCCTTGGTCGCCAGGGGCTCTCGTCCACGGTTAACCTTGACCCAGGTTTCTCCGCCGTCATCAGTTCGATAGACTTCTCCCCCTACCGGCACAGGTTTGGCGACCTGGCCATGCTTTCGGGCTTCCTCAATTTCTTCTGAAGTTGGCGGCCGCAAATTAAGATTTTCAATCACTGCATATAGCACTTGGGGGTTCCGCCGATAAACAGATATTCCAATGCGCCCTATATTCCCCGATGGCAGGCCTCCAGTTAATTTTTTCCAGGTCCGACCGCCATCAGTCGTCTTATAAATTGCACTTCCTGGGCCCCCAGCCTCATAATGCCAGGGCAACCGGACCTTATCGTAAGTAGCCGCATATAGGATCTCAGGATTTGACGGGTCCATCGCCAGGTCAATAACTCCAATTTTATCGTTGAGGTAAAGAACCTTTTGCCAGCTCTTCCCGCCGTCAGTAGTTTTAAATACGCCCCTTTCGCTATTGGTGGAAAAAAGATGCCCCATAGAAGCCACGTAAACCACCTCGGGATTGGAAGGATGAATTACAATCCTCGGAATATGTTGGGAGTCCCGAAGCCCCATATTTTGCCAGGTTTTACCACCATCGGTTGATTTATAGACCCCGTCGCCGCTATCGGAGCTGCGGGCACAATAGGCCTCACCAGTTCCTACCCAGATTATTTCGGGATTGGAAGACGAGATAGCCAATGCCCCAATCGAAAGATAACTCTGGGAATCAAAGACCGGCTCAAAGGTTGTCCCATTATTAACGGTCTTCCAGACGCCGCCATTTCTGGTGCCCACATAAAAAGTATAAAGATGGGCCTCAGGAGGGGAATCCGGTACCGCAAAACAGGTTACCCAGGAGCCGGCCCGGAAAGGTCCGATATTTCTAAAAACAAAAGGCTTTAAAATATCCTGGGTAATAGCCGATGAAGCTGGCATTTTAGCTTGAGCAAATCCTGAAGCTTCCAAGCACAATAACGAAACCCCAAGAAAGATAATGGCTGGCAGAAAAAATTTTTCTTTTTTAATTTTTGCCGGGTTGAACATTTTCTTTCCTCCCCGCCAGTTTTTCCGAAGCTGGCTTTTTGATTTTTATTCCAGGCTTTCTTTCTGGCATTTTCTACTCTGATATATATTTTATTAGTTTTTCATCTTTTGAGCATCAAGTTCCTTTCGTCTTCGATTTTAACCTGGCCTCGAGCTGAATCTCTTGAAGGCCAATTAATTAAGTCTTTAATCCTAAAAATAATCTTTTTTTCTCCAGCCTGAAAAATTTTAAAAATTATTTTCCACCTGGAAGTCTTCGAGACTTTAAGCCTTTCTTAAAATTTTTGCCGTGGCTCTTCTCTATTTTTTGGTTTTCATTTAGAATCATCCCTTAATTTATCCTTTATTTTTAAGCCGCAAATTTTTTCTCTATTTTCGGCAGGCTGGATTGGCTCAAGCGAATAACAAAAGGGGGAGAGCCAATGCTCTCCCCCAATCCTACCAACTCTAACCGAGGAATGCCTGTTCAGAATCTGTACCTAATGGACAGCTTGAAAATTCTGGTAGCTGAAATACTGGTCACCCGGCCGTAATTATAATCCACTGTATAGGTACCTTGGCTGGTGCCTTCAGCTGTGGGGAACCAGGTGCTAATGGGATTAAGGCCATAATAAACATACTTGTTGCCCAAGAGGTTATAAATATCAACAAAAGCTCCGATTGTTCCATACGGGAGTTTAAATTCTTTTTCCAGGTGGAAATCAACGTTGGTTGAATCCTGGTTTCTACGAGTTCCATTCGGCTCGAGCATTACCCACACTGGCCAGGGAACAATGTTATGGGCTTGAGCCCAATCATCGGGCGGAACCACAGTCACGCTTCGACCCCAGGGATAACCTAATTGATACCTCAGGAAGAAAGAGGTGACAAAGCCATAAGGAAGATTAAAGGTCCCATACAATTTTAATTGGAAAGGAACATCATAGCCGTCACGACCCGGAGCATTAACAAAATCATTCGGGCTATCGCCGCAGGAAAAAGAAGTGGTCCTGGAAAAGACCATCGATCCTCCTAAGGACCAGCCATGTGAATATCTTTTATCGAATTGTAATTCGACTCCATTATACTTAACAAATTGCTCGGGAATATTGGTTTTGATATAGACCATTCGATCCCAGGGTGAATCAGCACTCATGTAATAAACGGTTACTTGCTGAGCGGGAAAAGCTCCATAGGCTGGAACCGTGGTAGTAAAAGGCACGTACCAATCAGAGGCCTGGTTAAGATTGTACCAATATTTCTGAGTAACCGGGTCATATTTTGCCCAGCCAAATACCTTGGTTTTTTTCTTATAAACATAATCTACCTTGACGGCAAAGTCTTTAAATAGCTGATGCTCAATACCAGCAGTGATTTCATTATGGATGGGAGCAACGAGATTCTTATCCACCAGGCTTCTCAAGTAGGCCGGGTCAGGCCGCTTAAAATCGCCCAAGCTCCAGCGGTATTCATAATGGTCAACGCCGGGGGCATCAGGAATGCCATTGCCATTATCATCCCACCAATTGAACTGATACTGACCCATGACCGCCGGAGAAACCTCGGAAAACCACATAACTGGAACCTGTTCGGAATAACGGGCATAAGAAGCTTTAAGGGCAGTTTTGCCATTGCCAAAGAGATCATAGCTTAAACCAATACGAGGAGAAAGGCTGGTAAATACCAAAACATCTTTAATTGGAGGAACACTAAAAGGTCCGAAAGGATTAAATCCGAGTTGGGGCTCTAAGGTTTGGCCGATGAGAAAAGGCAAATTATCAACGGTAGTAGTGGTGCCGGTAGAAGTAGCTTTCCCACCCCAGCCGTTGTAGGAATCAAGCCGCAATCCGAGGTTAATGGTCAAACGGTTTTTAATTGTCCAGTTATCCTGGAAATAGGCTCCAATCCTGTATTCAAAGAGATCTTTCCAGCTATCGCTTTTCCCTCCGCCACAGTTGGTAAAGGACAATAGACCGTCGCCAAACTCGGTGGTTTGATCAACACCGTAATAGCCACGCCAGTAATAAGGATTACCATTCCAGTAATACCATTCCATCGGTTCTTTCCTGGCGAAGGCATATCGGTCCCAGCCAAATTGAAATTCAACTCCGGCTCCCATTTCATGATCACCGCCCAAGAAATTATCTTGGAAGTGGGTCAAGCGAGCTGAAGCCTGGCTGGTGTGGCGGGTAATAAAGCTTTCCCAGGACTGGATTCCGCCCCATATGTATCCTGTATAGTCATCGGTATAACCTATATGGTCAGAACCATTCCGGGCGACAATTGGATAATCCAGGTGGTTGACATTGATTCTAAAGTCCACGAAAGAACTGGAATCAGGTATCCAGGTAAGATTGATGGTCCCGACATACTGCTTGGGAGTTGCTTTAAAAGTACTATCCTCAGTCTTGTTAGCCCAGGCTTCATACATATTGGTATTTTGGCTAAAAGAAAAATAGGTAAACATTCTCAGTTTTTTAGAAAATTCTGTGGTCAGCTTGAGGTTGCCTCTCATATTTTCGCTTGGGACTTTGTACTGTTCATAATAGGTACCGAGGATGGTCGTCGGACGGAAGGGGCTCCAGGTGCTAGATTTGGTATAGGCCACATCAGCGAAAAACCATAGCTTATCCTTAATTATGGGACCCCCAAATAAACCTGAACTATCAACATTATAAAGGCTGAAGGAAGGCTTGCCAATCCGCATGGCCTTCAATTGTTCATCGGGGAAAAGAACTTGAGCTAAATGTTTATTAGTATAATAGCTCTGAACTTGGCCGGAAAAATTATTGCCGCCTGATTTGGTGACAATGTTGACAAAGGTTCCGCCGGTAGTACCAACCTGAGCCGGCAAAGCTCCAGTGACTACTTCAATTTCCTCAATAGCATCAAACTGGGGAGTTCCAAAGGCACCGCCAGTGGTCGGACAATTGGCATTGATTCCATCCACTTCATAGGTAACTCCGTTCCAGTCAGTCCCATGAATACTACCAGAATAAGTAGCGATCGTCCCGACCGTAGCAGGAACCAGACTAAGAATATTAGTCAAGCTTCTGTTAAGCGGCAACTTGGATATCTGCTCGGAAGTAACCGCGGTGGTAATTTTGGTTTTTTGGACATCAATTTCCGGGGCCTTGGCTACTACCGTCACTTGTTCCTCTACAGCCGCCTGTTCCATCTTAAGATCCAAGGTAACTGTCAAGCCAACTCTAACCACGACGTCAGTCAGAGTTAAAGTTTTAAATCCTTGGAGCTCAGCCGTTAAAGTGTAGGACCCGGGTGGAATGGCGGGCAATCGAAAGCTACCATCTTCCCGGCTGACATCGGTTTCTTTACCCATCATGTTCGGACCGGACAGGGTAATGTTGACTCCGGGCAAGGGATTGCCATTAGAGTCCTTAATCACACCCCGAACCGTTCCGGTCTGGCGGGTAATTTGAGCCTGGAGGATGGCAAAAGAAAGCAAAAGAACCATTCCGATTAAAAAGAAACTCTTCCCTTTACGCATAAAATTCCTCCTTTATGATATTAAATTAGTTTTTCGGAAGAGAAAGCCGATTGACAAAAGCTTTATTTTATTCATAAAAGAAAACCTCTTCCACCACCGAATCAATCAGGAGCTCAAAAACCCTACTTCCCTCCTGACATCCAGTTCCTGTCTTTGAGCTTCAAAAGACGTGTTAACGATAACACGTGGCTTTAAAAATAACTCCTTAAAAATTATTGTTAACGTTAACACATAATTTTTATATAATAGCTTAGAAAATGATGTCAAGTATTTTTTTTAGATTAAATTTTTTAATTCTTAATCTGTTCTTTATAATGTTTAACCTTACTTCATTTAACCTTCCCGAAATTGCTATTGGCAGCAGAACCAACCCTCCTTTAATTTCAAATATAAAAAATCTTAAAGAAAAAAATAAGCTATTCCAAATAAGACTATTCCAGGCTTACCCTAATAATAAAATCGACTATCTTTTTAAATATGAGAGCTCGTGGCCGGCCGAAAAGTTTCGTTTTAAAAAAGTTGATATTATGCTTCCCCCCAGAAGCTGCCTTATTTATTATCTAAACTGGTTGGTATATTATTTGGTATATTATTCTCTCAAACGACAGATGAAGGTTAAAGCCTATGAGGCCCTAACTCAGGAAAAGATTAGCATTAATTTATGTTTAGACATTAAAAAACTTATATTTTCCCATATCATAATCATTTTCTCCCAAAGGAGGATAAATGAATCCCAAGAAAAAATCCTATAGCTTAGGTTTGGATTTTGGCACCAATTCCGTCCGGGCTCTTATCGTCGACACGGCTAACGGTGATGAAATCAGCACCGCAGTAATAAATTACCCCTCGGGTGAAGCGGGCATACTTCTTGATCCCAAAGACCCGAACTTAGCCCGACAGAATCCGGCTGATTATGTCGAGGCTATGGTTAGGGTCATTAAAAAAGCTCTCACCCAGGCCAAAAAAACAAAAAAAGGCTTCTCGCCTGATTTAATAATTGGTCTTGGGGTTGATACCACCGGTTCAACTCCCCTGCCCGTTGATAAGAATGGCTTACCTTTAGCTTTCCATGATGAGTTCAAAAACAATTTGAATGCTCAGGCCTGGCTATGGAAAGACCACACCGCCTTTGCCGAAGCCCAGGAAATTACCGAGCTGGCTGCTCGGGAGCATCCAGAGTATTTAGCCAAGTGCGGAGGAGTTTATTCTTCTGAATGGTTCTTCAGCAAAATTCTTCACTGCTTGAGAGTCGATCCAGAAGTTTTTGAGGCGGCCCACAGCTGGGTCGAACTGGCTGATTTTATTCCCGCTCTTATCACTGGAACTCTGAGCCTGGAGAAAATAAAGCGCAGCCGTTGCGCGGCTGGCCATAAAGCTATGTTTAATGATGCTTGGGGAGGGCTACCGGCTAAGGATTTTCTGAGCCAGCTCGACCCGAAACTCGGCCAGCTACGGGACAGGCTTTATAATCAGACCTACACCTCTGACCAGACAGCCGGATTTCTGACAAAATCGTGGGCCAAAATGCTCGGCCTCAAGCCAGGTATTCCTGTGGCCGTAGGTGCTTTTGATGCTCACTTAGGAGCGGTTGGCGCCGGTGTCGCCCCGGGAAAGTTTGTGAAAATTATCGGGACGAGCACCTGCGACATCTGCGTTTGGCCCAATGACCAGCCTCTGGCTGATATTCCAGGGCTGTGCGGCATAGTTGATGGTTCGGTGCTTCCCGGCTATTTTGGCCTTGAAGCTGGCCAGTCAGCCGTTGGCGACATCTTCAACTGGTTTGTAAATTACCTCCAGCCAGGAGGTCCAAAGAAAGGCAGCCACGAAGAGCTAACTAAAAAAGCCGCCGCCCTGCTGCCGGGAGAATCGGGTCTGCTGGCTTTAGACTGGAATAACGGCAATCGGACAATCCTGGTTGATCAGAGGCTTACCGGCCTGTTGCTTGGCCAGACATTACATACTAAGCCCGAAGAAATTTATTTGGCTCTGATAGAAGCTACGGCCTTCGGCGCGTTGACTATCATCAAGCGTTTTCAGGAATACGGGGTCGAAATTAAAGAAGTAATAAACTGCGGTGGCATTGCCGAAAAAAATCCGCTGGTGATGCAGGTCTATGCCGATGTTCTGGGCCTGGAAATGAAAATTGCTCGCTCTTCCCAGACCTGTGCCCTTGGGTCAGCGATGGCTGGGGCGGTGGTCGCCGGAAAAATCAACGGCGGATACAACCGTTTTGAAGAGGCCCAGGCCGCTATGTGCGGAGTTAGGTCTCAAACCTTCAAGCCACGGCCCGACCGCCATCAAGTGTATCAACAACTTTACACCCTTTCCCGCCAGCTCCACGATGCCTTCGGCACGAGAAACTGGAGTGGGAACTTATACCATCTGATGAAAGATTTGCTTGATATTCGCGACCACCAATTAGAAAAAGCCAGGGAGGCAAGCTTGAGCAAAAGAAAGAAGAAAATTTGAAGAGGTCTCAAATGATATATGAATATTTATTCATATGTAAATAATCAGGATTATAAGGTTATTTATTGGAGAAAAAATTGTGAACCTGATGATAAGAAAAAGCAGGTCAAAAAATGAGCTTGCGAGCAAAAATTGGCCTGAATCCTCCTGGAAGAAAAACGAGGACCAGAGAAATCTGCTTCTCGATAGGTTATAAGTAAATATTGATAAAATATAAAAATAAGAAAGGATTAACCGATGTACGAAGACTTGAAGAAAAGAGTTTATGAAGCTAATCTCAGGCTGGTGAAATACGGCCTGGTCATCTTAACCTTCGGCAATGTCAGCGAAATTGACCGGGAGAAGGGCGTCCTGGCAATAAAACCAAGCGGAGTAGATTATGAGAGAATGACCCCGGCGGATATGGTTGTCCTGAATCTTGAAGGTCGGGTGGTTGATGGCCATCTTAGGCCTTCTTCTGACACCCCTACCCACATTTACCTTTATAAATCATTTCCCGGAATTAGAGGCATCGCTCATGCTCATAGCGATTATGCCACTGCCTTTGCTCAAGCTCGAACTGAAATCCCCTGCCTGGGCACTACCCAGCCTGACTTTGCTCCGGGTCCCATTCCGGTTACCAGGGAGCTTTCCGAAGAAGAAGTTTCTTCTGACTACGAGCTAAACACCGGTAAAGTTATCGCTGAAAGATTTGCCCTTCTTGATCCAATCCAGTACCCAGCCTGTTTAGTAGCTGGCCACGGACCTTTTGCTTGGGGAAAATCAGGCAGTGAAGCCGCCGATAATTTATTAGATCTGGAAAAGATTGCCAAGATGGCCTTCATCACCAGGCTAATTAACCCAGAAGCCAGGCCACTAAAAGATTATCTTTTGAAAAAGCATTTTGAACGCAAACACGGGCCTAAGGCCTATTATGGACAAGGAAAGGAGAAATAAAATGGTTAATATCGGAAACATTCCGCAGGTTAAAATTGGTTTACTGGCGGTTAGCCG
>PNJE01000183.1 GCA_002877915.1 Candidatus Aminicenantota bacterium | reverse complement strand
GGCCCAGTTCGTTTCTGAGGGCAGACGTAACCTGAAGACCGGCGTTTTCCATCAGCACTGGACCGGGAAGGCCTATTTTTTCTATCGTCTGCCTGTCAATCTCTCTCATCTGGCTGGCTGTTAATATTTTCATTTTTTCACCTCAACTTTAAAAATATTATCACAAAAATTCAGATTGAAGAAAGCTAATTTGCTCCCCCTTTAGAAAATATCAGCCGCCCGAAAAACCTAAGAATTTTAGATCTTTTTCCCAAAAAAAATTCTGACAATATTAGATAAAAAAGTCGAATCTCGAGGATTAGTCAACATAAAATCAAGACTAATAACCTGCGGGGCTTGAGGCAGCAGAAAATTTTCCCCGAAGGCGACTCATCATCCAAAAGTGCGGTAGCTCGAAGCTAACATTCTATCTGAGCATTTTATCTTATTCTGTTTAAAGAACTTTTTTAAGGGTAAATGAGGTTTTTAAATAAGCCCTGTTAGTTTGCTATTTAAACCACCATTATTTTGATAGAACCGCCTCTAATCTTGCTAAAAGAAATCGTCTGTGATAAATTTATAAAAAAATCAAATTTACCCATTAGGAGGTTTCCAATGGCAATTAGGATAGGTATAAACGGATTCGGTCGGATCGGCAGAAATATGCTCCGGGCCTCATATAAGGATCCCGAGCTGGAATATGTGGCGGTAAATGATATAACCGATGCCAAAACGCTGGCCCACCTGCTTAAGTATGATTCGGTGCTTGGGCCTCTTAAAGATGAAGTAAAAGCCACCGCAGATTCCATTATTCTTAATGGCCGGCCAATAAAAGTTCTGGCGGAAAAAGACATTTCCGGGCTTAAATGGAAAGATTTAGGAGTGGAGGTAGTCGTCGAATCTACGGGCAAATACACCAAGCGGCCCGACGCTATTAAGCACATTGAAATAGGCGGTGCCAAAAAGGTAATCATCTCAGCACCGGCTACCGACCCAGACATAACTATTGTCATGGGAGTCAATGAAAAAGCCTATGACCCAGAAAAGCATCACATTATTTCTAACGCTTCCTGCACCACGAATTGCCTGGCTCCTCTGACGAAAGTCATTCATGAAAAATTTGGAATTGAAAAAGCCTTTATGACAACAATTCATTCCTATACCAATGATCAGAAAATCCTTGACGCTCCCCATAAAGATTTAAGAAGAGCCCGGGCCGCCGCTGTTTCACAGATTCCCACGACCACTGGAGCCGCCAAGGCCATCGGACTGGTTATGCCTGACCTCAAAGGGAAAATCGACGGAATTTCTATCCGGGTTCCTACCCCCAATGTTTCTCTGGTTGATTTAGTGGCCCTGGTAAAAAAGGAAACCACCGCCGAAGAAGTCAACGCCGCGTTAAAAGAAGCAGCTGAAGGTGAATTGAAGGGTATCCTGGCCTATACCGAAGAGCCCTTAGTGTCGGTTGACTTTATGGCTAATCCCAATTCTTCCATCGTTGACGCCCTGTCAACCAAGGTTATCGAGAAGAACCTGGTCAAGGTCATGTCCTGGTATGATAATGAATGGGGTTATTCTTGCCGTTTAGTTGATCTGCTTAAATATATCATGAAAAAATAAATCCCGGGAGGACAAAATGAAATTTTTGGAACAAATCGAAGTGAAGGGGAGGACTGTTTTTCTGCGAGTTGATTTCAATGTCCCCCTGGATGAAAATTTAAATATCCGGGATGATACCCGGATCCAGGCTTCTCTTCCGACCATTAAATACCTTGTTCAGAAAGGAGCCAAATTAGTAGTGGCTTCCCATCTTGGTCGGCCGAAAGGTCAATTTAATCCCAAGATGAGTCTTAAACCAGTTGCCGCTCGCCTGGAGCAGCTTCTTCCTGGGACGAAAGTAATTATGGCTCCCGATGTCATCGGGGACGAGGTAAATCACCTGAAAAGCAACCTTAAGGATGGGCAGATTCTCCTTCTGGAAAATGTGCGGTTCTATAAGCAGGAAACTGACAATGACCCAGAATTTTCCAGAAAATTGGCTGAAGGCTGCGATGTTTTTATTAATGACGCCTTTGGTTCCTGTCACCGAGCCCATGCTTCAGTGGTCGGAGTAGCTTCTTTTATCAAGCAAAAAGCTGCTGGCTATCTTTTGTTAAAAGAAGTCAATTACCTGAGTAAAATTACCCACAATCCAGAAAAACCTTATGTGGCCATCCTGGGCGGAGCTAAAATTGAAGATAAAATTCCTGTCCTTAAAAGCTTAGTAACCAAAGCCGATGTCCTGCTCATTGGAGGAGCCATGGCTTATACCTTTCTCCGAGCCCAGGGAAAACAGGTCGGAAAATCCTTGGTTGAGGATGATAAGCTTGAAATCGCCAGGGAAATTCTAAAAAAAGCTGAAGAAAGTCAAATAAAATTCCTGCTGCCGTTGGATCATGTTATGACCGCCTCAATTGAAAGCGGAGTCGTTAACCAGATAGCCGAACATTATCCCCTGCCCGAAGATTTAATGGGCGTAGATATTGGTCCAAAAACCATCGAAGAATACAAAAAACAGATAAAAATCGCCAAGACTATTTTCTGGAATGGGCCGCTGGGAGTTTTTGAGGTAAAGGCTTTTTCCACGGGAACGGTGGAGATAGCCAAAGCGGTAGCTGATTCTGGAGCACTCTCAGTAGTTGGAGGAGGCGATTCCATAGCCGCCATTCATCAGACAGGAGTAGCTGACAAAATTAGTCATATTTCCACCGGGGGCGGTGCTTCCCTCGAATATGTGGCTTATGGAACCTTACCGGGAATCGAGGCCTTAGGCTGAAAGAAATGGACACCAGTAACATGGACAGCTTGAAAAAGCCGGTTATTGCCGGAAACTGGAAAATGCATAAAACCATAGCCGAAGCAGTTAGCCTATCGCCGAGGTTGATAAAGCCAGCTTGATTCTCGCTCCTCCTTTTACGGCTATAAGTGAGGTCAAGAAGGTAGTTCAATCAACCAAAATCAAGGTGGCCGCTCAGGATGTTTTCTGGGAAGATGAAGGAGCTTTTACCGGAGAAATTTCTCCTCCGCAGTTGAAAGAAGCCGGCTGCAACCTGGTAATAATCGGGCATTCAGAACGGAGGCAGTTCTTTCAGGAAACCGACGAAACTGTCAGCCGGAAAGTCCGGGCCGCCTTAAAGCATGATCTCCTTCCTATAGTTTGCATCGGCGAAACCCTGGAGGAAAGGGATAAGGGATTCACTTTGAAAAAAATTAAAGACCAGCTCGAAAATAGTGTTTTTTCGCTCTCGCCAGAAGATTTTAAAAAAATAATCCTCGCTTATGAGCCCATCTGGGCTATCGGCACCGGTCGTAATGCCACTCCAGAGCAAGCAGAAGAAGTCCATTCTTTCATTCGGGATTTAATTGCCGAAAGATATGGAAAAGATTTAGCTTCTTATGCTATAATCCTTTACGGCGGTTCGGTAAAACCAGCTAATGCCTTTTCTCTTGGAAGAGAAAAGAATATTGATGGATTTTTGGTAGGCGGAGCTTCCCTGGAGGCTGAGTCATTTGTGACTATCGCCAGAGAGGCTATCCGCAGTAATGAGGGATAAAAGTGCTAACTTTGTTGATCATTGTTCATGTTATTATCTGCATAGTATTAATTTTGGCTGTTTTGTTGCAATCGGGCAAGGCGGCTGACTTAGCCGGCGCTTTTGGTGGAGTGGGCAGCCAAACAGCTTTTGGTCCCCGAGGTGCCCAGAGTCTTTTGGGAAAAATTACTACGATTTGTGCCATTCTTTTTATGATAACCTCTCTCGGGCTCTGGATCCTTCAGGGAAAAACTTCATCGGTCGTAAAAAACATCCCGGTCAAAGAAACGCCCGCGGCTACTCAGACCCAGAAGCCTGCACCCGAAAAATCAACAGCTGCCAGCCAGAAAGCTACTCAAAATACTCAAAAAGCTGAACAAAAGACTGAAACTCCAACCAAAAAATAAAGAATTCGAAAAGATGCCGAAGTGGTGGAATTGGCAGACACGCTAGCTTGAGGGGCTAGTTCCCGCAAAAATGGGAGTAGGGGTTCGAGTCCCCTCTTCGGCATTATTTTCTTTTTATAAGCTTCTCAGGCTTCCGGATAAGTAACAACATATGAATGTCTATTCATATATTCCTCAAAATAATGAAAGGGGTCAGGCTAACTTAGCGACCCACAGAGCCAGGTCGGTTTCCGGCATCGCTCCAGAGATTCTTCCCCTTTCACTATTTCGATGGAAAATAGCGAAAGTTGGAACTGACTGGATTCCAAACTGAGCAGCCATTTCCGGATATCGGTCTACCTCAATCTTTATAACCATTAATTCTCCTGCTCTTCTCCTGGCCAGCCTTTCCAGAAACGGAGCCATCATCTGGCAGGGAGGGCAGGTATGAGAATAAAAATCAATTAACACCGGCAGACTGGATCTCGAAATCAGGCTAAAAGCCTGGTCTGGATTCACTTCCAGGACATCTCCTGGCCTCGGCAAAGGGCTGTGGCACCTTCCACAAATGACTTTTTTATCTTCTGCCTCCAGTGGATAATTATTGGTCTGGCCGCAGTTAAAGCAACTGACTTTAACTTTTTTCCCGTTCATCTTCACCTCTTTTTTGGCTATTTTACCCATTAAGCAAAATGAAGGCAAGAAGAAAGGCGGGAAATTCTTCCTGGCTAAATTAATTCAGAAAGAATGGAATTGGCTATCAGGAATTTTTCGGGAGGAATCGAAAGGCGGGAACCAATTAAGCTTAAATTACCCGAAGAGATTAATTCTTTTATTTTTTTCTCATAAGGCAAAAAATTAATCTTAGGAAAATCGCTTTTTAACTCCGACCAGTCAATTCCCTCGGTCAATCTTAAACCAAAAGCTAATCTTTCTGAGAGCAAAGCTTTTTGGTCCAAAATTATAAACTCAGAAGCCTCAATTTGCTTTAGGGCGGTGGCCTCCAGCCAGCTCTTGAGATCAGCAATATTTTGCCAACGAATGGGGCCAATATGAGAAGCCGCCGAAGGGCCTAATCCCACAAAAGGTTGATAACGCCAGTACTTCAAATTATGCTTAGATTCATAGCCCGGGAGGGCAAAATTAGAAATTTCATATTGTTGATAACCTTCTCTATCCAGGGCTCGCTGATATTCGTTATAAACGTCAGCTATAAATTCTTCTGAAGGCGGGTTTTCTTCCCAGACTTTCCTGAAAGGGACATTTTCCAATTCTTCCAAAAGATAAATAGATACGTGCTCCGGTCGAAGGTCAGCTATCGCCTGAAGATTTAATCTAACCGTTTCCGCAGTTTCCCCGGGTAGGCCAATCATCAAGTCAAGGTTTATGTTCTTAAATCCGGCTTGCCTGGCCGCCTCGAAAAACATCAGCGTCTGTTCGACTGAATGCTTTCTTCCAAGAATTCGGAGCATTCGTTCATCAAAAGATTGAGCCCCGATACTTAAGCGATTTAGGCCGGCTTCCCGCCAGCCGAGAAGCCATCCTTTCCCACTTTCCGGGTTGAACTCGAGGGTTATTTCGGATGGCTTTGCTGAAAATTCTTCTCTTATTAGGGTGATGACTTCTCTTATTTTATCTGGGGACAAAAGTGACGGCGTCCCCCCTCCAAAATAGATAGTCTCAGCCGATTGAATAGGAAGATTGGATAAATATTTGGCCGCAGCTTGTATTTCGCTTTTAATGGCCTTCTGCCAGCGCTCTACCTCTCCCTCACTTTCTCTGGTGCTATAAAAATGACAGTAGGGGCATTTATCTGAGCAAAAGGGAAAATGAATATAAAACCCAGCTGGTTCGGCCTTAAAATTGCCCCTGTTCAATTTTTCTTTTATAAAATCCCACGAAATTTTCATTTGACGAAGATGGAAGATATAAGGAATACCTCAGGAAAAACTTAAAAAAATTAAGAATAATAGCCAATTATAGCATAATAAAGTGCCCGATCAAAAAAAGTAACGATCCGATTATAAAGTTCGAGCGCTTGATAAAGATCAAGGGCATTATCCAGGAGGCCCTCGGCCTGGATTTTATTCCATAGTTGTTTTCTTTCGAGGCACAATGACAGGAATATTTCAGGCAAGCTGAAACCTTCCAGGCGTCTCTGGCGTCCGAGCTCAATCCAGTGCTCCCTCATCTTTTCTGATTCCAGCTCATAGGAAATCCACCGTTCGAGCTGGCTATACACTTGATAAGCGCGCTCATAAACCTCTTTCTCGGGCAGCGAATGGTATGTGGGCAGGTTAGGGTGTTTCTTTACCTCCTGCAAGTAAGCAGAGGCCAGATTTTTAGCATCCTTTTCAATCATTTCCACCAGTTTCTTAGAAACCGGGGAAAGATAAGATTCCTTCTCTGCCATTCTTTCCATTTTGCCCCCTACAATTTTAATTTAAGCAGTTATCGGTAGTTTGTCAAATTTAAAAATAAAAACGCGCCCGGGGAGATTCGAACTCCC
>PNJE01000137.1 GCA_002877915.1 Candidatus Aminicenantota bacterium | reverse complement strand
TCATGATATCATCCACTGACAACCAAGGCTTGGCCGATTTAATTAGAGCGGCAAAGCCAGCCACATGGGGAGCGGCCATGGAAGTACCAGAAGCGAAAGCATAGGGCAGGTATCCTGGATCGGTGAGGGCTACCGGGTAGCAGCTGAGAATCCAGACCCCAGGAGCCGCCACGTCGACCTGGGAACCGTAATTGGAGAAGTCGGCTATTTGGTCATTATAATCGCTGGCTGCTACCGCCAGGACATATTGGTCATAAGCAGCTGGATATAGCACTGGTCCTCCATCATTGCCGGTAGCAGCTACCAGAACTATACCCTTGTTGTAGGCATATTTCAAAGCGGCTTCCAGAGCTGGATCGGGCTGGTCGCCACCCAGGCTCATGTTAATAACTCCAACCTTGGCCTGACCCGAGCTAAAATCTGCCGCCCACACCAGAGCTTGAATCAACCAATCATAATCTCCCTGGCCATCGGCACTTATTATTTTCCCGGGAAGAATTCGACAATTCCAGGCCACCCCGGCAATTCCTTCAGTGTTGTTAGTCTCGGCGCCAATTATTCCCGCCACATGGGTCCCGTGCCCATTGTCGTCATAAGCATCATTGTCATTATTGACAAAGTCTTGGCCATGGGAAATAACTTTGTTTACCAGATCAGGGTGGGTATAATCAACTCCGGTGTCAAGAACAGCCACCAGAACGTTGGGGTCGCCTTTGACATAGTCCCAGGCTCCGGTAATCCTTATGTCTGCTTGGGCTTTTCCCGTTGGGCTGCCGGGAATTTGAAGAACGCCACCGGGATTGGACAGGGCATATTGATAACGAAAGAGCTGATCATTAGGGGTGGTACACAGCCGCAGCTTGTAATCAGGTTCGGCATAAAGAACATCAGGGTTTTGCTGAAGGGCAGCCAAAGTTTCTTCAACCGTCGTTCCTCCTCCCACTTGGACCACGTAAGCCTCGACTCTCGGAATCAGGCGGTAGCTCTTAGGTTGATAAGCCTGAAGAATTTTCTCAGTAGATTGAATAGAGAGTTCCGGCTTGAATTTAACAATTATTTTTTCAGAAGAATAATTTTTGCCTGAGGGCCTGGTCGGAATCTGATTAATAATTTTTATCTTGCTCAACAAATTGCCGGCTCCGGTTGAAGGCAGGTCCTCACCGTATTTCAGCCTGCTTTTCTGGATGGCAGAAAAAACTGGCCGATCCGGTTTTTTCTTTTGAGCCACTAACTTTATTTCGCTTAGCCCAAAAATAAAAGCAAAAAGGATGATTAAAGAAACGGGGATAATGAATTTGCTTATTCTTGAAAATTTATTCTGGGTTTTCATTTTTTCCCTCCTTCCTCAGGCTCAAAGAGCATATAAAAGGCTGAGTCCGGCGCCAATAGTTGTTCGGCTGCCGGTATATATTCTTACTCTGGGAATAAAAATAATGTCCTTAGTTAAATTTATATTCCACCCCAGGGTTAATGATAGCGGACCGGCATCTTTCAGATTTTTGCTTTGTTGCCCAGTTAAATCTTGGATGGTTTCGGTCACTTTGAAAGTTCCCCAGAGTTTGGAAAATGTTATTTCCAGAAAAGGTTGATTATCCACGAAGCCATCATAAAGGACGAAGATTCCCCCGGAAGCCATGGCCCAATCCGGTTCAGCCTGGACATTGGCTGGCACTACGAAGTCGCTCAGGGTATAGGTTTTTTTAAAGCCGATATAAGTGGTAAAGTCAGCCGTCAGTCCGAAACGGAAATTTGATGATTTTAACAAGCCCTTGCTTATTTTGCCTCCAAAAATCAATCCGGAAATATAACCCGCTTCATAATCGAGGGTAATTGGCAAATGGTCGAATAAGGCTCCATTTAATTTGCTTTTATTCAATCCGGCATAAAGATCGAGATCGAAAAGACCGGGCAGGTTCATCGCTCGAGCTTCAAGAAGAAAGCTTAGAGATTTTAGAGTCAATTTATCACTGCCGAGTTTTACTCCCCGGTTAAAAAGGTCCGTTGATAGTCCCATCTGCCAGCTGGTTTTATTTTCTGAACTGCTTTCAGCCAGTAAGGCCTGGCCGGTGTAGATCAACAAAAGGAAAAAAAGCAGGGTAGAAATAATAGCCGTCGGCGGCAGGCTATACTTGCTGGCTTTTCTTGATTTTAGTAGCATCTTTCCCTCCCTTTTTTAAATTGTTAGCCTTTTTAATTTCATCAAGCAATTGTAACCTTTTCTGGGCCATTTTTACAAATTTGCTCTGGGGGTAATCGCTTATCAGCTTGGTGAAATATGGAAAGCTTTCATCGTACTTTCTTCCCTGAAAGTAGCTGTCGGCTAAGTAAAAATAAACCGCATCCATTTTCTTATATTCTGGATACTGGGTCGGAATATTCTGCAGCCGACCGACAGCTGCCCGATAGGCTTTTATTTTGTAATAAAGCAGTCCAACCTGGAATTCATTCTCGGCCAGCCTTTGCTCGCAGTCCTTGATTTTTTCCTCAGCCTGTTTGGCATAGTCGCTGCTGGGGTAATTGGTCACCACCTTTTTGAATTCCTGGAGTGCCTGCAGGGTATTAGTTTGGTCCCGGCCCGGTTTCAAGATTTTTTTATAATAAGTCATGGCAATCTGGTATTGGCAATATGGAACCGAAGGGCTGGTGGGATAAAGACTGATGAACTCCCGGTATTCAGCCGCCGCCAGAATTAAATTGGCTTCATCTCCCTTGTTGAAATAACTATCAGCAATAAGCAATTTAGCCCGCTGAGCATAAAAGCTTTTGGGAAAAGAATCAATCACCTGTCGCAGGTAGAGGATACCTTTCTCGGTATCCTTTTTGATGTATTGTTCGCCCAGCTTGAACAGGGCTTCATCCGAGGCTTGAGCTTCCTGGGGGATTGTTTCTACCGTTTGTTTTTTGCAGGAAGTGGAATCAAATAATACGGCGGCTAAGAAAAAAATAATTAACAGCCAATAACCTTTATTCTTCATCCTTGAACCTCATTTTTCTTGATGAATTCTCCGATTAAAGTCTTGAGCAATGGCTTTCATCTTTTTTATTTCAGAAACGGGATCGGGAGCCGAGTAAACTGACGACCCGCAAATAGCTATATTCATTCCCAGTTCAAATAGCTCGGCCAGATTGCTCAGTTTGACACCACCGTCTACTGCAATCAAAGCCGGCAGTTTTTTCCCTGCCAGAATCTGGCTCAGTCGATTGATTTTATTTTTAGTCGCCGGAATGAATTTTTGTCCGCCCCAACCAGGGTTGACTGTCATAATGATGACGAAATCAAGATCTTCCAGGACCTCACTCAGCAGCTCAATAGGAGTGGCCGGGTTAAGGGCCAGGCCCGCCTTCCGCCCGGCTTCTTTTATCGTCTGAAGATCCTTGTGAATATGACAGGAAGCCTCTAAGTGAAAAGATAACCAGTCTGCTCCTGCCTCTATGAATAGGGGAATCATTTTGGCCGGATTATTCACCATCAAATGGACGTTTAAAGGCAGGCTGGTTTTCTCACGCAGGGAAGCCACCAGCTGGTGGCCAAAGGTGATACTGGGGACAAAATGTCCGTCCATCACATCCAGATGGACCATATCAGCCCCGCCTTTTTCGGCTAACTCAACCGCTTCGGCCAGGCGAGAAAAATCGGCTGAAAGAATAGAAGGAGCAATAAAATACATTTACCGGCTGACCTCCAGAGAAATTGGATTCCTTTTTTGGATGGGATAGCCACTGGGTGGGTTTTGCTTGACAATTATTCCTTTTTCCAACCCTGGATAATAGACATAGCGAATATCCTCCACTTTAAAGCCCAACTCCTGAAGCCTTGACTCTACCTGGCTCATTTTTTTACCGATTAAATCAGGCATTATGAACTTGGGCTCGGCTTCGCCCTGACTGACGAGCAGACCAACAGGCGTGCTCCTTTCCACTACGGCTTCCGGCGGCGGATTTTGAGCCATGACTTTTCCCGCCGGGTACCTGGGGGTATGAATTTGAGAAAGCGGACCTCTGGACAGCCCGGCCGCTCGAAGCTGGTTGACAGATTGTTCGAGGCTTAACCCAACTAAGGAGGGCACCGAGGCTGATGCCCGGCCACTGCTGATGGTTACGGAGATAGAGCGATTTACCTTGAGCCTGGACCCTGGCGCCGGGTCTTGAGCCAGAATGCGACCTTTTTCCAAATCGTTAGAAAATTCACTTCCGGCTATCGTCAGACTCAAGTCTCTTTTTTGCAGTTCGCTCCGGGCTTGGTCAATGGTCATGCCGCTAAGGTCAGGCACATTGACCATTTCATCATTGAGAATGACCTGGGAAGAAATAACTGCTCCTCCGAAGAAAAAAATCAGGATGAGCAATAAAAAATTAATTAAGTCCAGGTACCAGTAGCTTCTAATTTTGCCCATTGGTTATAAATCTTATGATTTTTTTCAGATTTATCTATATCATAGATTTAAAACCAAGTAAACCTGGTTTAAGTTGCTGCCTCTAACAATTGATAGTTATTTAAAGACCGTAATAAGAATTTTCGAGTTCAGGGTTGTTAGCCAGAAAATTTAATTTTATAATTATAAGTCTAAAAAAGGAGAAATGACAGATGAAAAAATATTCAGACTTTAGAAGTGATACGGTCACCCGGCCAACCGAGGAAATGCGGCGGGCAATGATGGAAGCCGAGGTCGGCGATGATGTTTTGGGCGATGATCCCACTGTTCAGAAGTTAGAAGCGCTATCTGCCTCTATTATGGGCAAAGAAGCCGGGCTTTTTGTTCCTTCCGGAACGATGGGTAATTCGATAGCGGTTAAAATGTGGACCCGGGAACTGGAAGAAGTCATCGTGGAAGAAAAGGCTCATATTTACAATATGGAATCTACTCATATGACCTTTATTTCTCGGGTTACTCCCAGACCCTTGCCCTCTAAAAGAGGGGCTCTGGATCCAGAAATAGTAAGAAGGAATATTCGTCAAGCCTCTGTCCACACTCCCCAGACTTCTCTTCTATGCCTTGAAAATACTCATAACAATTGGGGAGGAGCAGTTATTCCGCTTGAAACTTTCAGGGAAATGAGAAAGATAGCCGATGAATTCGGCCTAAAGGTTCATCTCGACGGGGCGAGGATATTTAATGCCAGTCAGGCTTCCGGAGTGCCGGTGAAGGAATATGCCAAATACTGCGATTCGGTGATGTTTTGCCTGAGCAAAGGTTTATCATCTCCAGTTGGTTCTATGTTAGTCTCCGACCAAAAAACCATTGATTATGCCCGGCGAATAAGAAAAGTTCTGGGAGGCGGTATGAGACAGGCTGGTATCCTGGCCGCCTGTGGAATTATTTCTTTGACCAAGATGGTTGATCGGCTGAAAGAAGACCATCGGCGGGCGAAAATCTTAGCCCGAGCTATCTATGATCTGCCCGGAATTACTCTTAACCCAGATGAGGTGGAAACCAACATCATAATTTTTTATTTTAACCACCCGCGCCTATCAATTGCTGACCTTCTGCAAAAACTCCAAGAGAAGGGGATTCTGGCTTTAGGGGTTTTTGGCGGAATAAGGTTAGTCACTCACAAAGATGTTGATGATGAAGACGTTGAGCGAGCTATCAAAGCTTTTAAGGAAATACTCGCTTGAGTCTTTTCAGTCGATGCTGCCCCAGAAGATGAGAAGAAAAAGCTTTATAAAAGTTAAGTTGGCTAACTATCAAAGAAATAAACCTGCCGCTGAAATTGCCTTAAGAGGAGTAATTAGTTCCTGAAGTTTTAAAGATAAAAGAAAAAAGATTTTGCTGGACCAGGATGACAAAGCCATAGAGATGGGAAATATAATTGGTCGATTCATAGTTAACCGAAACGAAATATATTTAGACCCGGATACTGATTCTGGCTATAATATGAAAAACATTTCATATGTTATGGAGAAAGAGGCCGATGATTAAAGACGCTCAGAAGACCAAAAAAGGAACAGCCGATCCAAAGATTCAGCTTGACCGGCCTTAGGTCATAAATTCAATATCAATAGAAAAAATTAAAAGGAGAATGAAATGCAAGAATTTAACCTGGTCATCATCGGTGGAGGTCCAGGAGGTTATTTGGCTGCCCTGAGAGCAGCTCAACTTGGCCTGAAGGTTACCTTGGTGGAAGAAAACAAAATAGGAGGGGTCTGCATGAATGTCGGCTGCATTCCGACTAAGTATCTCCTTCATCAAACTGGGATTATTCATCAGGTTAAGGTTACGAAAAACCTTGAAGGTCCAGTGCAGGAAGTAAGGCTTAACTGGCAGAATGTCCAGCAGGGAAGACAGGCGGTGGTTGACCGGCTGGTCAAAGGGCTCGAGTTTCTGATGATGCGCAACAAAATAAAAATAATAAAAGGAAGAGGGAAGGTGGTAGGCCCGGGCCAGGTGCTGGTTAAAACAGAAAAAGAAGAAATTTCTCTTCAAGCGGATAAAATCATCTTGGCCACCGG
>PNJE01000165.1 GCA_002877915.1 Candidatus Aminicenantota bacterium | reverse complement strand
TTAGTGGCTCTGTTTCCAGTGCTCCAGCTGGAAAAACTTACTGACCTCTACCCCAAGCTCTTCCCCCAACCTGGATACCATGTCCTAGCCAAGGACCTAAAGTTCAACTAAAAATTTGGTTAAGAGGGCAGTTCTTTGAATTAGCGAGGAAAGCAAAAGATGTTCATTTTCAGCATGCATGCCTTCACCTTCAGGACCAAGCCCATCGAGAGCTGGAGCTCCAACATGAGAAGCAATGGAAGCATCAGAACCGCCTCCACTTTTGCCAGGTAATAACTCCAAACCCATTTCCGCGGCCAGAACCTTAGCCCGCTCAAACAAAAGCCTGGAAGCTTTAGTAAATTCCATTGGAGGAGTAAAGCTCAAGATAGTAGTTTTTACCTTGGCTTCTTTAATCGTCGGCTTCAATTCTCGTAAAAAAGACTTTATTTTATCCAGGTCAGAAGTAGTCCAGAAACGTAGGTCGCTAATGGCCCAGGCTTTTTCGGGAACGACATTGGCTTTTTCTCCGCCTTCAATGAGCCCAATATTCAGAGTCGTCCCGCTGATTTTCAGTTTCTTTAACCGCTGCAGCTGGTAAATTAATTCTTCTATCGCATTGTGACCTTTTTCTGGGGTACTGGCATGAGCGGATTTGCCAGAACACTCGATTTTAACCACCAGCCGCCCCTTGCGCTCGACTTTAAGAGCTCCACCAGGTAAAGCCGGTTCCAGGCATAAAACAACCCCGGCTCTCCTCGCCAGAGAGGCGATTTGCTGGTGACTTTCATCATTGCCGGTTTCCTCAGCCGAATTAAGGAAAAGCCATATTTTTCTTTTCGGTTTAAGGGATAAATTATGAACGGCTTTCAGAGCGAAAATTGATTCCACTATTCCAGCCTTCATATCCAGAGCTCCTGGTCCATAAATTTTATCCCCGGTTATATAAAAGGGCATCCGGCTTATGGTCCCCACCGGCCAGACTGTATCGATATGGGTCAATACCAATAGAGGTCTTTCGGTAATTTCTTTTTTCTGGCCAACAGAATACTCAAAAAGAAACAGGTCCCCTATCTCTTTCTGAGGAAATCTTTTGATTTTAACACCCAGGTTCTCAATTTCTTTAATCACAGCCGCTGAACATTTATCAACCGCCTTTTTATCTGAAGTCGGGGACTCTAAAGTAACTAAAGTCTTAAGGAACCGGACCATTTCCCCTTTTAAAGATTTAAAATAAAGCCGATAATCCATTTTCCCTCCTGTTAAAAAACCCGATATCGGCGATGAGCCTTAAGTCAACCAACTCAATCTTCGCTCTTTATTATATGTGTCTACAATTTTTTTTTAAAGCAAAGAAAATAATTTTTTGGGCAAATTATTACTCATCCTCGGTTGAATTTAATTCTAAAATTGATTAAATTTTAAAGGTGCCTCTAATGAAAAAGGACCTCCGAGAAGCATTTTTATTAATTTTTAGTATTTTTATTTTTGGAGCATCTGCTCCTATCAATTCCGAGATTTATTACCCCTGGAAACAGGCTTATATCGGAGCTCTCGAGGCCCGGGCCTGGCCAGGCCTGGTAATCGTTGACTGCCCAGGTTCGGCTTTTGCTTTTTCTCCCCGGGTTTCTCGAGGCGAACAATCAGCCGAGTTTCAGGATTTTTTTTATCTGGTTTCAGAAGTAGGACCCCAGGCCCCAGACGGGCTCTACGCCCGGATTAAGTTTGATTTACATTTGCCTTTTAAAAAGGGAAGAGAAACCCCGATTTACTTAAAGCCGGCCCTGGCCGATAATGAAATGTCAGTCGAGTGGAGCCGAACAGATGAGCAAACGGTCATAGGTAAATACCATTTTCCGCGGTTAATAGATCAGGTTACTTTTATTTTTTATTTTCCCTGGGACTTAAAAGGAAATTATAACTATTTAAGTGAAACCGGCTATATTCACGGTCAAGGTGTTGGCCAGATTTCAAAGCATTTCCTCTGTTGGTTGAGTTCTAAGCCTGATTCAGTTGAATCAGCCAACAACCAGCTGCTGGTTACTTTTAAACTGTCGAAAGAAGCAGATTTTTATTTTGTTGCTTCTACCGGGGATAATCCTGAAGCAATTAACGATCGCCTTTACAGGTTTCGCCAGGCCAAAACGATAGATAATTTACTCCAGGACGAAAAGGAAGCTTATCTTAAAAGAAGATTCCAGGTAAGCGGCTTATATGAAGGAATAGCTGAAGCTATCACCAATAATCTTTTCTGGATGGCTCTTTACCAGAATGGCTATCATCGTTATTATACGCCTGCCGGTAGGGGATGGATTTTTCCCCGGCCTGATGGCCAACCTGATCAGTGGACTATTTTTGAGTGGGATTCTTTTTTCAATTCGCTGGAAATGAGCGTAGAAAGCATCAAACTGGCGACTGAGGCGGCCGAGGCTGTTCTTCAGACGCAATATCCTGATGGTAACATTCCCAATTGGCGAGGTCGTTTTGGCGGAACGCCAGACCGGTCTCAGCCTCCGGTCGGTTCCTTTGCCATATTAAAATTATTTTTAAAAACAGGGAACCTGGACTTGCTTAAATTCGCTTATCCTTATCTGGTTAACTGGCACAATTTCTGGACTGCTCGTCTCCCTGATGGCCAGATTCGACGGGACGGCAATGGAGATGGCTTACTGGAGTGGGGAAGCGATTCTCATTTAGTAGCCAGTGATGTTCCTCCCTGGGAAAAAGAAGCCACTGGTAAGCAGAGAGCCTGCTGGGAATCCGGTCAGGACGACCTTCCTAATTGGGATGACGCCATTTTTAATGAAAAAACCGGGACGCTGGAAATGGATTGCGTTGACCTTAATAGTCTTTATGCCCTGGATGCCTATTGCTTAGCTCAGATAGCTGATTTTTTGGGTAAGGAAGCTGACCATAAGAAATTTATGGAAGAATACGAAAAAATAAAAAGACTGGTCAATGAGGTCCTTTGGAATGAAAAAGAGGGATTTTATCTCGATCGCTACTGGAATGGTCAATTTTCAAAAAGAAAAGCTGCTTCCAATTTTTTCCCGCTAATTGCCAGAATCCCTGATGAAAGCCGGGCTTTAAGATTAATCAGGCACCTTTTAAATCCGACCGAGTTCTGGGGAGATTTTGTTCTGCCGTCTATCTCAAGAGATGATCCAGCCTTTAAGGATCAACAGTATTGGCGGGGAACTATCTGGCCTCCGACCAATTACCTGGTTTATGAAGGGTTAAAGGCTTATGGTTTTGACCAAGTGGCAGGAGATTTCGCCAAAAAGAGTGTTGATTTATTTTTAAGGCAATGGAATAGTTATCAGATCTGTCCGGAAAATTTTGATTCCCGAACCGGCGAGCCAGGAGGTCAACGTTATCAGAGTTGGGGACCTCTTTTTGCTTTGATCGGCGTAGAAGAATATCTTGACGTTACCCCGTGGGAAGGATTTCGATTTGGTCAATTAAGTCCGGCTAAGAGAGGGATTCTTAAGCGATTGGCTATTCTCGGGCGCCATTATGAAGTTGAAGTTTACCCCTCCAGAACCAGATTGTGGGAAGAAGGAAAAGAAATAATCAGAGCTGATGGGCCGGCAGTCTTTCGTCATTTTTTATATACTGACCGGGAAATTTCCTTCGAAATCAAGAGCCTTGATAAGAAGAAAGTTGATATTTATTTAGAAAAAGAAAAAAATGGGCAGCTTTTAATTGACGGCCAGGAGGCGGGCAAATTTTCTGGTAAAAAAATAGAAGTTAAAACACCTCCTGGAGAGCACCGAGTAGTAATTCTCATTACTGAATAGATTCTCAGTCAAACCAGCCAAAATTAGAAAAGTATTTTATTGATTGATTATCAGAACAGGATAGCCAGCCGAGGCTAATTTTTCGGCTAAGTTTTTAGCTTCGAGTTCACTTTCGGCTCTAATCCGCACTCGGTAAAAAGTTTTATCCGAAGTTTGATAGGGAGAAATAAATACAGATGGGACTAAATTTTTAATTTCCTTATAAAGGGCCCGGGCGTTTTCTGGGTTGAGGAAAGCTCCCAGCTGAAGGATAATCTCGCCTGGACGAGGAATTTCTTCTATGGGTTTGAATCCTATTACTTCGATTTTGACCCGAGCTGTTCCCGGGCCGATCATCCCTAACATTCTGGCGGCGGCATAGGATAAATCAATAATTCTATCCTTAAGGAAAGGACCTCGATCATTTATCCTCACCGCTACTGTCCGACCGTTTTCCAGATTGGTTACTTGGACCAGGGTACCAAAGGGAAGTGTTCGGTGGGCAGCGGTCAGATCATTCATATTGTAAATTTCGAGACTGGAAGTTTTCCGGCCATGAAATTCTGGTCCATACCACGAAGCCATTCCAGTTTCAGAATAACCTGCGGCTGGGGGGGTGGTTAGTGGGACGGTTGCTGGTTGCCGGAAAGAATGGCAGGAATACATAAAGCCAAATAGAATAACCAGACCTATAAATTTTGTAATTTTCACCTTCCAATTTTCTCAGGAAAAAAATAAAATTTCAAATTAATTGACTTTAATTGATTATTCTGGCAAAAATTAGTAAAGAAACAAATGGGTTTAAAATTCAAATCATAATCAGGAGTCAGCCATGAAAAAAACAGAACCCAAAAAATTAGAGCTTCCAGAGTCCCCCTATCGTGATCTTGAATTTCTGGAATCCTTAGAAGGACGAACTCTTCGAATCTTAAGCGAATATGTTTGGCCGATGGCCCGCCTGGAAAAGCTGAAAGTTGAAAGCACAGTTCTTTTCCTTGGCTCAGCTAAGGCCAATCCGGCCAGCTCTGATAGTATTCTTCATAAATATTATTGGGAAGCCGAAGAACTGGCTTTCCTGATTACTAAATGGGGAATGAATCTGAAACCCCGCGGTCGAAGATATGTAGTTTGCACCGGGGGAGGACCCGGAATAATGGAAGCGGCTAACCGAGGGGCTACTCGGGCAGGTGGGAAAAGTATTGGGATGAACATTTCTTTGCCTCAGCCGCAGTTGCCCAATCCCTATATCACCCCGGAACTTAATTTTACCTTTCACTATTTTTTCATGAGAAAATTCTGGCTCATGTATAAGGCCAAAGCAGTCATTGCTTTTCCCGGAGGGTTCGGAACACTCGATGAATTTTTTGAAATAGTTACTTTACTTCAGACTGGAAAAGTATCAAGGAAAGAGGTTATTTTAATTTTATATGGTCCTGATTACTGGAAAAAGGTTATCGATTTTCAGGCCTTAGTTAATTACCATGCTATTACTCAGGAAGACCTGAATGTTTTTACGGTTTGCTCTTCGCCGGAGGAAGCTTTTCATTTACTCAAGAAAACTTTGCCGAAAATGACCTAAGGAAACTTAATTTTCCTGATTATTTTTTATCTTCTATCATTTTCCTTCTGCTTTTCTCCGCATACCAGAAAACTATCAGGCCGACACCAACCCCAATAAGGTCGGCCAGCCAATCTTTCCAATCGCACTGTCTTCCTGGCACGAATTTTTGATGAAGCTCATCAGTAGCTCCAATTAATGCTCCAGTCATGAAGGTCAGGTAAAAATTAAGAAAAGTTTTTCCAGGAAAATTACGGAAAAAGCCCACCGCCAGAAGAAGACCCAGAATAGAAAACTCCAGCCAGTGGGCGCCCTTATCCCAGTAAATGAAACCCAGATGCAGCTTAAATGTTCGAGATGAAAGGAAAAAAATAAGAGCACCATATAAGACAGCCGGTAAGAAATAATATAAGTTGTTTCTTGGAGATTTCATTGATTGCAGCTTTTTAAAAATTATATGATATTTTACCAGTCTTTATTAAAAAGACAAGCCGCCGGGTGGAAAATGAAAAATAAATTTTCAACTCAATTCCTTGACTAAAAACTAAGCCTATGCTATTAATAAAAACAGTTATGAACAAATTAAGAAGTTATTTTTCCGGATTGGAGTATCCCGGAAGATTTATTATTGGGGGGCAATTAAAGGATTTGGACGAGGTTTTCCTCGTTTATGGTATCACGGGGAGATCCGTCGCCAGTCAGGCCCGCCGCTTAGTCAAAAAAGAAAATGGCCTCTGGGTTGAGCCAACCGATCCTCAGTTGATAGTTTCAGGAAATCCTGATCTGTTGATTTATCCAGCGATGCTTTTTTCGACCGGACGAATTGCTGTCTCCAATGGAAAACAAACTACCGAAATTATAAGGGTTCTGGAAAAAACCATGGATCCAGTGCTGGCTCTAACCCAAGCTCTTAAAGATTGGAAATACGAACCAGACGGGCCTGTTTTTACTCCCAGAATAAGCTTAGCTTTTGCCGGGGGATTTTGCCTGGCGGCCAGTATTATAAAAAGAGGAGAGTTTGGCACGGTTATCCGCAATTATTTTGAGCTTCCGCTGATTCCTGGACGTGGCTGGCTCATCATGACTTATATGGGGATAAACGCTGACCCAGTGCCAGCTTTCCTGGGTGAGCCCATTTTATTAGAGGTTCCTTTAAAAAGGGCTGAAGAAATCGCCGTCGAACTTTATGAATCTCTGAATCCGACCCC
>PNJE01000017.1 GCA_002877915.1 Candidatus Aminicenantota bacterium | reverse complement strand
TGAAACTAAAATACACTCTAGCCAAATTTTTAGAAAGTGGGATATATGTTTCTATAGTCAAGGTCCCCCATGTTTACTAAAAAAATCAAAATAAATTTTTTAAGATGAAATATTACTTTCAGAGACATTTACCCACCTCTCATTTTTCTGCTTCTTCGGCCCCCTGCCTGAGGTTCAAGCTATTTCGCCTCAGCTACCAATTACTTCTTTTAACTCAGAGGCTATTGCCACTGCAAAATAAAGAGCTAAACCATATTGATTTTTATTTTTAGGTAATATAAAAAAAAAATTTGAAAATCTCCGAGTCCTGACGGCTAAAGCCAGGGGCCAAGCTGCAGGACCGATAGGGTAAAGCTGGAAACGGCTTTGCCTCCCATTTTAGGAAAGGAGGAAGTTTATGTCCATCCGCACCCAAAATTTCAAATTCATCAATTTGATATGGTTATTAGTATTGGTTCAAGTATTTTTGGGGTCAGGCCTTTTTGCTCAGGAAAAAAAGGCTGAGCAAAAAGAAAAATTCGTAAGAGCCCAAACTGAAGAAATAGTCGTCACGGCCACAGCCCCTCAAGACAAACTTCTGGCCAGCACTACTATCATTCAACCTTTAATTCTAAATTTAACGAAAACCAGAAATGTGGCTGAGGTGCTATCTCTCGCTCCTGGGACTTATGTAACCGTGGGCAGTAAGGCCGAAGCCCATGTAAAAATTAGAGGTCTGGACAATGATAAATCAACTCTTCTTTTAGACGGAATTCCTATTTATGAGCCGTATTTCAATATGTATGACCTTAGGACAATTCCAAGTTATGATCTAGAGCAAATTAAAATAACCAAAGGGGCCTCCTCAGTTCTCTACGGTGCCAATACCTTGGGTGGGATTGTTGAGGTTCTAACCAAAAGGCCGCAAGGTAAATGGCTGGAAATAAACTCAAGGTTGAGTCAAAATTCAAGTTACGCTTTTTATGCCATCGGCGCTTACACTGCTAACAAATTCGGGCTCAAGCTTTCCGCTTCCCACGATGAAACTCAAGGATATAAATATAAAATGGGAGGATCTGATTATTTCCTCAAAAACTCAGACTATAAGAAAAGCTTTTTTGACGAGAAATTATATTTTTATCCAAATGAAAAAAGTGAAATCCTTTTCCAGACATCTTATTATGATTCCAGCTACGGAATACCGGCGGCTATCAGTTACTACTCGCCCCGCTATTGGCGGTTTAAAGATTGGGAGCGATTAACCTTGGGATTGGGCGGCACCTTCTCTATCTTCAACACAGGAACAATCAAGATAAATACATATTATGTCAATTTTTATAATATTCTTGATAACTATACAGATGCCACTTTTACCTCTATCAGCTAGGAATCAACTTACAAAAATTATGAAGCTGGAGCTTTCCTGCTTGGCACCTTCAACTTAGGTTCAAAAAATGAACTGCGGATGAGCTTCAATGGCCGACTTGACCAAGTTAGACAACAAGGCTCAGTTAGTTCGCCCTGGGAAAATTACAAACATCAAATTTTTTCTTTCGGAGTAGAAGATGAATGGAAGGTGACTGATAAATGGCACCTCATTGGTGGGTTTAGTCTTGATCATCTCAAAAAGCAAATAGGCGAAGATAAAACCACTCTTAATCCATTAGCGGGACTAAAATTCATTCTCAACGAAAACCTAAATTTCCATTTATCATTTTCTCAGAAATCTCGATTTCCTTCGATGAGGGCTCTATATAGCTCAGTTGGAGGCAACCCTGATTTAAGAGATGAAATTGGGACTACCTTGGAAGTCGGAGGGACCTACACGGGCTTGTTCCAAGGAAATATCAATCTTTTCACTTCAAATTACAAGGATTTAATAGTTGCTATCCGGCAACCTGATGGGACAAAAAAATTTGTCAATATCGGCCAAGCTAAAATCGCTGGCTTTGAAATTGATGCTTCTAAAAGATTTGGCTCATTCAATGTTCAAACGAACTACACCTACCTTAAGGCCAGGAATTTAACCGAAAGCCGTCCTCTTGACCTTATCCCGAAATCACAAGGCAGCCTGATAGCCAGCTATCAAAAAGATAATAATTATAGCTTGGCCCTCTGGTTGTTAGGTGCTTCAGGAGCCAAAATTCTTATCGGTCAGACATTGATTGCGGTACCTTCTTATATTACAGCAAACATCTCTTTGGAAAAACATCTCAAAGCAGGCTCAATCTTCCTTAAAGTCGAAAATCTCTTTAACCGGGGTTATTATACTGAACCTGGATATCCGGCTCCTGGTCGTCGACTGGAAGCGGGATTTAGCCTCAGGATTGGGACAAACCCTTACTAATGGAGCGAATAATGATGAAAAAAGGTAAAGGAAAAATATGTTCTCTTTTTTGGTTGATTCTTGTTCTAATTTCCACTGGTCCAGTTTTTGGTCAGGAGGTCCTGGCCCAGAAGAACAACGATTTTTATGATAACGAACCTTTCAAAGCTTTGCCGATAAGTAGCCTTGAAATTGCTGGAGAAGTAGAGGCAGCCGGTTGGTACAAATTGGTTGACTTGCCACTGCATCAGGTAATAGTCAGAGAGGCCAGAAAGATTGGTGATAAAAGCATTTTCATCGGAGCTTATGTTTATCAGGGTTATTCTCTTTTTGATGTGCTTAAAAATCAAATTCTTAACAAGAAAAACAAGGAAGAGTTCTCCTCTCCGATAGACCTGTTGGTTATAATTCAGAATAAGAAAGGAGAAAAGGCGATATTTAGTTGGGGTGAAATTTTTTACCCTTCCGTACTTCATCGCCTCATAATTGCCACAAGAGTTGCGCCGATAATTCCCTCTTTAACTGGTGAATCCTGGCCATTACCAGAAGCTTGTAAAATAGTCGCTGCTAATGACCCAATATCTGAACGTAACCTGGAGGAGCCGATAAAAATAACCGTTCAATCATGTCCTATTAATTACCCTGTAATCAAATCCAAAAAGCCGTTGTTTTCAGATAAGGTTAAAATTATCTATCGGGATAAAGAGATTACTTCCATTAATTCCTTGCCAAAAGATATTAACACTATTACCCTGCCCAGCGTGTTTTTCGGACGCGGTCGGGGGTTTCATGGCCTAAGGGAATTTAAAGGAATTCCTTTACGACAATTAATTGGTAAATATTTACCAATCGATATATTAAACCAGAAAGACACCTATTTATTATTCGTGGCCGATGACGGATATCGGGCTGTATTCTCAGCCGCTGAGATCTTCAATCGAAACGATGGGGCTGAAGTTCTCTTATGTCAGCTTGGCCAAGCTGAGGGTGGTCGTTTTTCTCTTTATCCCTCTTTCGATTTTTTTTCTGATCGTGCAGTCAAAGCTTTGAAAGAGATTCATATTCTCAAAATTGACAATTAAATTAACTATAAAATTCTTCAAAAAGAAGAAGAGAAAGAATCATTTTCAAAATTTATAAAAAGCTCTAACATTAGACGAATTTTAAAATCATCAAAGGCAAGAATTTCTATATTACCCTTGAATTTTTAGAATATCGCACTTCATTAGACTGGAAATTTAATGACCAAAGCCATAGACAGCAACGTTAGAAAGCCTTTCCCTGACCTATAAGAACACCAAATAGCCCTTGCTCTATCAAATTAATTATTTTTCACCAGACAACACCACAATCGTCGCCATAGTGGCCGGAGCCCCCAGAAGGCCCCGCGCTTATGATCATAGAAGACGGCGTTAATCGGAATTGAGTTTATTGAAGTTTAGGCCAAGAATGAGCAAAAGGGAGAAAATAGAACTTTAATAATAAATTATCTTGAAAAATAATCTGAACCCAAACCAGGCTTTTAGGCCAAGCTGAATTCATAGTGCTGGTAAATAAGACATGGCGCCTCCAGTATTTTTTTAGGTACCAATGGAAATAATAATTGCGCAAGTTGGAATCTGAAGTTAGGTGGTTCATTGATAGAATGCTTAATTACGAGAATTTCAACAACAAAAGAAAAATAATATAGCCCGCTATATCTAATAACAACCAGCCAAGAAATATATGCTTTTTGAGGGTATTATTTTCTTTGCTTACCCCACAAAAAACCCAGAGGAACCAAAAATAAATTCTTTAAAATTTTTTTGCTTATCAGACAAATTTTCCGTCTTCGCTAAAAGGAATTTGTCTTATATTAACGGCAACTTATAGGTCTCTGTTATAATGGTTATCAGAGTTCTGAAACTATAAAATCATTATGACTTGTTTAGAAAAACTCAAATCACGGGCGGAAAGGCTGAAAAATGAAGTCTTGGCCTTGAGCCTGGCCCTCAAGGACAGGAGAACGCCGCTGCTGGCTAAAATTCTCATTGGCCTCACCGTAAGCTATGCCATCAGCCCGATTGACCTCATCCCTGATTTTATTCCTGTACTTGGCTATGTTGATGACCTGCTTATACTGCCTGCGCTCATCGCCCTTTCTATTAATCTCATCCCCCAGGAGGTGCTGGATGACTGCCGCGCTCGGGTAAAAGAAGGTCAGGCCACAAACAAAACACTGGGCTGGATGGCCGCCAGCCTGATTATTTTTTTCTGGACAGCCGCGCTAATATTCATTGCGCGAAAGCTTTTAGCCAAAAAATAACCATCCTTTATTATCAAAAATTCACCACAAGAATCTAAATTTTAAAAAAGTGTTTTCGCTCGCTGATATATTAGATATAATATTCCTGCTTTATGATGTTTTCACTGAACCTAAAATAAAAAAATAAGAAAATAGCACAGCAAATATAGGCCAGTATCATTAACAATAAGACTTGAAGAAAATATGCTGATAATAAAAAAATACAAAAGAAAATAAGATTTCCAGGAGGTCATAATGATACATCACAACCAGAAAAATAAAAAAACTGGCAAAATAGCCGGCCTTATTCTGACGGGAATTGCCTTTACCCTGTTAATTAATATTTTCTCTGCCCAATCTTTCTCCCAGACTTTCATCCAGCCAAAGGACCCGAAAGCCAAAGCGACCCAGGATATGCTCATCCGAGCGTTGCCTATTCCCCTCAACAAAATCCGCCTGACTGGAGGACCCCTCTTCCACGCCCAACAGCTCGACATAGACTATCTCTTAAAGCTCGAGCCCGACCGGATGTTAGCTCTCTACCGCAAAGTCGCCGGCCTCCAGCCGAAAGCCGAACCCTACGATGGCTGGGACGGACCCGGTCGAAACCTCACTGGCCATATCGCTGGTCATTACCTTTCAGCTGTTAGTCTGATGTACGCCGCCACCGGCGATGTTCGCCTCAAAGAACGTGCTGATTACATAGTTAAAGAACTCAAAGAAGTCCAGGACAAAAACGGCGATGGCTACCTCAGTGCACTCGAAGGTGGCCGCTGCTGCTTTGAAGCTTTAGCCCGCGGCCAAATTAAAGCCTCAAGCTTTGACCTCAACGGCGAGTGGTCTCCCTGGTATACCCTGCACAAGACTTTCGCTGGCCTGCGTGATGCTTATCGTCTGACTGGAAACCGTACCGCCCTGGAAGTGGAAATTAAATTTGCCGCCTGGGCTGAGAAAATTCTTTCTGGTCTCAACCGCTTTGAGCTTCAGCGCATGCTCGACACGGAGTTCGGCGGGATGAACGAAGTCCTGGTCGACCTTTATGCTGATACCGGCGACCCACGCTGGCTGGAGCTGGCTCAAAAATTCGAACAGGAAATCTTCGTCAACCCGCTTCAACGCCATGAAGACATTCTGGCTGGCACCCACGGCAACACTCAGATTCCCAAGATGATTGGCTCTGCTGTGCGTTACCTCTACACCGGCCACAGCTCCGACCTCATGGCTTCGAGCTTTTTCTTCGACCAGGCGGCTTCCCATCACAGCTTCGCTACTGGCGGAAACGGCATGAATGAATATTTCGGACAAGCAGAAGAGCTGGCTCACCAAATCGACGGTCGGACGGCTGAAAGCTGCAACGTCTATAACATGCTCAAACTCAGCCGGATTCTTTTTGCCCTCAACCCTGACGCCCATTACGCTGATTTTATGGAGCGGGCACTCTTCAACCATGTGCTCGGCTCAATAGACCCAGAAGACGGGCGCATGTGCTACATGGTTCCTGTTGGTCGCGCTGTTCAGCGTGAATACCAAGATATGTTTCATAGCTTCGTTTGCTGCGTTGGCACCGGTATGGAAAATCATGCCTTGCACGGTCTGGGCATTTACTACGAAAGCCCAAATAGCCTCTGGGTAAACCTTTTTGTGCCGTCAAAAGCGCAGGCCGATATTCTCGGCGCCAACATCAACATGGAAACTGATTTTCCGGAAGGAGAAAAAGCCACTATGACTATCGGCCTTAAGCAGCAGAAAGAATTTACCGTTTTCCTGCGACGCCCGTGGTGGGCTGGAGAAGGTTTCTCGGTCAAGGTAAACGGACAGCCTTTGCCAGCGGAAGCTTTGCTTCCTTCTTCCTCGGCTGAAAATCCTCAATATGCTGTGGCTATTAAGGAAAGGGCTCGCGCCGGTTATTACATTGAGATAAAAAGAAAGTGGAAAGACGGGG
>PNJE01000069.1 GCA_002877915.1 Candidatus Aminicenantota bacterium | reverse complement strand
CCCATCTTTTCGGCGGCTTCTTCTTGATAAAGGCCATCCAAGTCAGCTAAGCGAATAGCTTCCAATTCGTCGAGCTTCAAGGTTATTATCTCGGCTGGGTTGAATTTGCCGCCTTCTGGGAAAAACCTGGAAATTCCAGGCCTCCAACCAATCCGCCGTCGGCAAAATGGTCTCGGCATCACTTTCTCCTTTTATCTTTTCTTTTAAGCTTCATTTTATCTAAATTTATTTTTATTCGAATTTCTTCGCCACTAAAATTTTTATTTTTAGGACCTTCGTTTTCGACCTTGATATATTTTGAGCATATGTTCATAATTTGTCAAGCCCTGGCTTTAAAAAATCAAAGTCTTATTTAAAACCTCAACGTTTTATATAATTAGAAGTAATCAGAGACATCAGGAGGTCAGATGAAAACCTTTACCGGAAGCGTGATAAAAGACCAATCCTTTTTTATGTTAGGGTTTGGGCTGCTTATGGGCCTGATTTTTCCTTTTTTCACCATCTGGCTTTTGAAGCTTCCAGCCTCCCGGGTGCTGACCCCGCTTTACTTTTCTATGTGCATCCTGGCGGGCTTAATTGTTGGGATATGTAACTATTTTATTTTCCGCAGCGTGGTTTACCGCTTTCTTTCTAATTTAGCTAACCGCATGATTTTGTTTCAGCAAAAACTTGAAGCCCACCGCACTTCGCCAGACCTCGAGAGCAGCTGCTGAGCTGATGACTGTTATGTTGATAGTTCGTCAGCTGATATTCTGGGTGAGATTTCCAACCAGTTTAATGAGTTGATCTCATCAGTAGTGCCCTTTGTGGAAACTGAGCGGACCACAGACAGGTTTCTGGAAAAGCTGAAAAAAAGCCTTAAGCTTGAGAATGTAGCTGAGGTAGTACTTGAGACTTTTAGCGATTATTTCGGCGCCCAAGGAAGTTTCCTGATTGTTCTGGAACGAGGAGAATTTAAGCTGGTGCACAGTCAGTCAGTAGAAGTTGGTCAGGGTCAAATTGGAGATAAATTCTGGCAGGAATTGCTTAAGAAGGATAATCCGCTGGTCCTCGAGGAAATCGAAGGAGACAAAATACACTTGAATATCGGCATCGGCCAATTAGACCCCCGCTACATTGCCCTTATTCCGCTCAAGTATCAAAACCAGGAGGTTGGGGTGTGCGGGCTAATTTCCCGCCAACCTTTCCGCCATGATTTTAACAGCCTGGAAGCCAGGAACTTTATCCTCCAGGCCACGCCCTTTATTTACAACGCTATTATCATGAAACGCCTGGAAATAATGGCGGCAATAGATGAACTGACCGGCGTGTTGAACAGGCGTTTTGGTCTCAGGCGGCTCAACGAAGAATTCGAGCGTTCCAAGCGATACCGTTTGCCGATCTCCGTGGCCATGGTGGATGTTGACCATTTCAAGAAGATAAACGATACCTATGGTCACCAGGCCGGAGATTTCATTTTGAGAACCCTGGCCAATCTTCTCACACAACACGTGAGAGTTTATGACCTGGTCATGCGCTATGGAGGAGAAGTGTTCTTGCTGGCTTTCAACGGGGCTTCAGCGGTAGATGCCTACCAGATTATGGAAAAGTTAAGAGCTATGTCGGAGACTATGAGGCTGCAATATGGCGCTTTTGAATTAAAAATCACCTTCAGTTGCGGCATAGCCAGCTTTCCCTCAGAAAAAGTCCTTGACGTTAACAGCCTGATTCAGCAGGCGGATGCGGCGATGTATGAAGCTAAAGAATCAGGGCGTAACCGCACAGTCCTGAGTGCCTGAAAATCAAGGCCAGCGGTGGGGGTCCAGATTATAATCAGAGATAATCTATTTTGTTTGTGTTGGGATTTTTGGGAGAGAGATGAAGAAAAAAGTATTTTCAGAAAGCAAATACGGCCTGGCTGGCTGAGGTTAGATAGATGTTAGATAGATTGTTGTGGACAACAACTTGCATGTTTCGTTGAATTTTTTGCTGTTGAGCGTGTTATTAATTAAACATTTAACCTCAGGTTCCACACCGGCAGTTATTGTTTCCATCAGCACCCGCAGAAATGATAGATGAGACAAAAATAATAAGAAAATTAATGTGCTATGGTGATAGGATGGTTATAAGGTATTTTAGGGTGAGAATTACCCTTTAAGAAGTTTAAAAACAAAAAATCAGAAAAGTTGAAGACATCCTTATCTTTACAATAAGTGTGTTGGGCAAAAACTGGGTGGGCGAAAAATCGGGAAAATAATGTCCCGATTTTTCAACTGAGTGAGCCCTGAATCTAATCTATATTTTTTATTTTACTATATTTTTTATTTTATTAGGCGTATAATAATGACACTCGGAAAAAGAAGTGTTAAATCGTTGGATCTATGGTTGGCGGCTCTCTTCAAGGCCAAAGGCTAAGAGTGTCATCCTGCCGTTAAATTTGCCGGGCCTTCTGCCCCCTTCGTAAATTAACATTTCCAGATTAATTTTAATCAGCTTAGGAGGCTGTATGTTAAAAAGTATTGTAATTAAGAATAAGGTTTATGCCTTTCAGCTTTTTATTTTGGTAGGTTTGTTTGTTTTGTTTTCTGGTTGTGTAGCGAGCTTTTATCCACCACTCCATAAAGCCGCTATGGACGGTGATGTCAATAAGGTCCAGACCCTGCTTGATAAAGGAACTGACATAAACGAATGGAAATATGGAACCCCGCTGATGTATGCGGCTTCAGCTGGCAAACTGGAGGTGGTCAAGTTGTTGGTCGCCCGTGGAGCGAATCTTAATACTCAGGCTCAAGGCGGATGGACTGCTCTTTGCTGGGCTGCTATGGGAGGCCATGAGGAAGTGGTCGATTTCCTGATTGCCAGCGGAGCTGATGTTGACCTGGCTCTTAAAGGAATTCAACAGATGGCCAAAAACGGATACGGCACGGCAAACAAATTAGAATCTGCCTATAAAATGATTCAGGACCGTCGCGGGTGGGCCCTGTTCAACGCTGGCAAATACGACCAGGCTCTCGAAGTTTTCAAGCAATTGGTTACGCAGGAGCCCACGGCTGATAATTTTCTCGGGCTTTCCTATGCTTATTACGGGCTCGGTAAATACAATGATAGTCTGCTGGCGGCTCAGTCAGCTCTGAAAGTCAATGCTAATCTTCCCTACGGCTATGCCTCTCTTGGCCGGTCACTATTAGCCGTCGGGGATTATGCTGCGGCCGTATCTTCATTTGAAAAAGCGGTTCAACTTTCACCAAAGGATGCCAATTTATTTTTATGGCTTGGACGAGCTTATCTTCAAGCCGGCAATTTTGACCAGGGAATAAAAACCCTAAAGAAGTCGGCTGAACTTGACCCATCGGCTCCAGCGCCGCTGGCCGAAATATGCTACGCCAAGGCTAAAGCCGGACAGTGGGATGAAGCCATTCAAGCTGCTGACCGAGCGCTGGCGGTAATTAAGCTTCCCGAAGATAAAGCTGACGTTTTGTCAGTCCGAGCTATTGTCCTCCTCGAAAAAGGAGCTAAAGATGAAGCTTTGAGCGAAGCCCAGAAAAGTCTGGCCATAAACCCGGAAAATGCACAGGCGCGCTTAGCCATGGCCGCGGTGGAAATTGACCGAGCCAATTATGAACAGGCGTTAAAACTTCTGGCTGGGGTGAAAGATTCGTCCCTGGCCAGGATATTTGAAGCTACTGCTTATGCTAAGCTTGGACGTTTTCAGGAAGCAGGTGAAGCTTATGGGGAAATAGGCGATCCTAGTGGATTAGCCAATGTGGTAGCTATCACGAACTATCAGAAGCTGCAGGAACTAATGAAACCGCAGGCTGACGAACATTTGAAGCGGGCCCAAGAATTTGTGGCGGCTGGAAAAACCCAAGAAGCCCTGAGCGAATACGGAACGGCCTTGAAGCTCTCTGAAGCAGCAAAAGCTAAGGAAATTAGAGAGCAGGTGGCGCTGATACTCAAGAAAAACCTCCAACTGATGGACATCCCAGAAGAAGCCAGAAAATATTCACTCCGAGCCGAAGTTCTTATCCAGGATAAGAAGCCGGAAGAGGCTGTGGCCGAGTATCAAAAAGCCATAAATGTTGCCCCGTTTGTTCCGGTGCTCTATTTCAAAACAGCCAACCTCTTAGGTGAGCTGCAGCATTACCAGCAGGCGGTTAGTTACATGAAGGCTTACTTAGAACTTTATCCTGATTCACCAGATGTCCGCCAAGCCAAGGACCAGATTTACAAATGGGAATTTCAATTAGAGCGGCTGAAGAAATAGGGCGGTAGCTCAGTTTAGCTGGAATTTCGAAGCGCAAATAAATAAAAATAAGCTTTAGCCGAAGTTACGAGCTTCCGGGTCGAGCTGCTTCTTGACCTTAGCTTGAATTATGTTTTTAGTAATGAAGCCACGAACAGATAATAATATTTTAGATTTTAGCAATTTAGCCCTCAGTTTAATTTTCTTCAATCAATTTGACGAATAGTTCGACAATTTTTGGGTCGAATTGTTTTCCTGCCTATTCCTGAAGGTAAGACAGCGCATTTCCTTTGCTCCAGGCGGGGTGATACGGTCGCTCAGAAGTCAGTGCCTCGCGTTCGTCTAATAGAAAGGAATTGATGAGAAAATTTATGTTTCAAACTTTTCTGAAAGTTTCTTAAAGTTTTTTGTGCGAAAGAGGAAGAAAAAATATTCTAAAAAAACAGAGGCAGCCAAGCGGGTTCATCTTGTCTATCCCCTTAAAATTCCTTTCGTTGAGAATTTTATTAATTGACTATTTAACCCCAGAGATGAACACATTTTTCTTATCAATCCTATAAAGACCACGGAAATGTCGCATGCACATTTCTTAAAGGATAAAAAATAACAATGAGATATTTCGATAATGACCTGTTATAAATTGGCTTTTAGTATTTTCGTTTTTTGAATTCAGTAATGTGAGCAAAGACTAGAGCCAAAAATTGTTATTATTTTGAATTTCGAAAAGTATCAAGATGTTTTTGATAGAAGAATCTAAGGAATTTCCCAGAATTTTATTCCGTTGGGTTTAAGCTTAGAGGTCTCACAATAAGAGAAATATAACAAAAAGAGAAATATAAATTGTGTCCCCAAATTTCATATTTATCTAATTTTATTAGCAGTTGGTCAGGTTAAGCAGGGCAGAAAGTAAAAAATCTTGGTAGATGATTTGCTACCAAGTGGACAAACGAATAGAAAACCTAAATTATATCTCCCATTTTGGGAATAAAAAAAATTATAAGGTTATGATCTTATGACAAAAATTATCTGGCCTGAATTCTAAGGGACAAAAAATCGGGAAAATCTAGGGTGTCCCGATTTTTGTAGGGGTGTCCCGATTTTTGATGAACCTTTTGCCCTCAATTTACGTTTAATAAGACGATAATCAGTGACTGATTTGAATTCGAATAATGAGATTTAAAAAAGGAGAAGCTTAACATGAGCCCAAGAACGAAATGCTTAGAACTCAATTTCTTGGCCGAAAAAAAGGTCGGTCAGGCAGTTTCGACTGATTTTAGAATTAATCTGACCAGGCTAATTTTTTCTATTTCTGCAATTTTATTGATATTTTTTTTAATAAGTTTTTTATTAAGCGCCAACCTCAAGGCGGCCAATCTTAGCCAGCCATCCTTCAAACCGGCTAAACAAACCAAAGAAATAGATAAGGAGGCGCTAAAAAAAGCTCAAGAACAAAAAGTAGTCCGAGCGTTTCGAGTGAGCAACTCAGCCATTAAGATTGATGGCCGGCTGGAAGAAGAGGTCTGGAAGGCTCACCAGCCGGTGACTGATTTCTTACAGCGTGACCCGATTGACGGTGCCCCGGCCAGCGAAAAGACTGAAGTCTGGGTAGCTTATGATGATGCTCATCTGTATGTTGCTGCCTATTGTCACGATTCTGATCCTCGAGGGGTAATCGGTCTGCTCGGGCGACGGGATTCTTTCGTTGATTCCGATTGGTTCTTCCTGGCTGTTGACCCTTACTTTGACCGCCGGAGTGGTTATCTTTTTGGAGTGAACCCCTCTGGTTCTATTGTTGATGAGGTCCTTTCTAATGATGTTAGTGAAGATGAAACCTGGGATGGAATTTGGGAGGTAGCGGTCGCCCGGGTGGCAGACGGCTGGACCCTGGAGATGGGCATTCCTTTCAATCAGCTTCGCTTCCCCAGGAAGGATTCCTACGTCTGGGGAATTAATTTTCAGCGGACAATTAAGCGCAAAAATGAGAAAGACGCCTTTGCCTGGGTGCCCAAGGAAGATAACGCCTTTGTTTCTCGTTTTGCTCGACTGGAAGGAATTGAAAACATCAATCCGGGCCGACGCATCGAACTTTATCCTTATTCCGTTGGTCAGGCTCAATTCAAGCCGGCGGAAGCAGGTAACCCTTTTGAAACCGGGCATAAATACAAGGGAAATGCTGGTCTGGACTTAAAGGTCGGCATGATGAGCAATCTCAACCTCGATGTCACCGTCAATCCCGATTTTGGCCAGGTCGAGGTTGACCCAGCAGTCATTAACCTGACAGCCTATGAAACTTATTATCAGGAAAAGAGACCCTTTTTTATTGAAGGAGCCTCGATCTTTAATA